>JAJYJL010000080.1 GCA_021789565.1 Acidobacteriota bacterium | reverse complement strand
CTTTTACGACAGGCTTAAGTCTGTTTCGCGTGGCTATGCCTCGCTCGATTACCATTTTTCCGGACATTGGGATTCCAACCTGGTGAAGGTTGATCTGCTGGTGGCCGGCGAGGCTGTGGATGCGCTTTCGTTCGTCTGCCATCGCGATAACGCCCAGATGCGGGCGCGCACGCTTTGCGAAAGGATGCGGAAGCTGATTCCTCGCCAGCTTTTTGAAGTGGCCATCCAGGCCTCCATCGGCTCCAAAATCATCGCCCGTGAAAACGTGCCGGCCATGCGGAAGAACGTTCTGGCCAAGTGCTATGGCGGCGACATCACGCGAAAGCGCAAGCTCCTTGAGAAGCAGAAGGAAGGGAAGCGCCGTATGAAACGGGTGGGTAAGGTGGATATCCCGCAGGAAGCATTCCTTGCAGTACTCCGCGTGAACGAATAGGAGCCGCGTTCTCTTTTGCCCGTGAGGTGCCGATGCTGGAAAAAGTCTTCATGGGTCCCGGCGGCATTCGGTCCGGCTGGCGGCTCCTGGTCTTCTTCTTCCTTACGGCAATTCCATTTCTTACGCTACAGGTGCTTTTGGCCGCTTTCGGCTTGCGGCGAGACCTTGCCTATGGCCTCCAGGTGTCCGTGACCTTATTGGGTGAAAGCATAACGTTTCTTTGTCCGCTCTTTGCCGCCTGGATCATGAGCTACCTGGAGCACAAGTCGCTCCGTGATTACGGCCTGCCGGCTCACGGGGCTTTCGGCCGCAAGTTTTGGGTTGGCGCGAGCATCGGGTTTGTCGCGTTGTCGGCTCTGCTGGCCGCGATTCGCGTCGGCCACGGTTTTGATTTCGGCAGCCTGTCGCTCGGGGCAAGAGGGATACTTTACTTCGGTCTCCTGTGGGCGCTTGCTTTTCTGGTGGTTGGCTTTGCGGAGGAATTTCTGTTTCGCGGCTACGCGCTGGCGACGCTTTCAGATGGCATCGGGTTCTGGCCCGCGGCGATCGTGCTCTCTTTGCTGTTCGGCGCCGTCCATCTGTCCAACCTCGGCGAGAACTCCACGGGTGCGCTATCGGCGGCGATGGTTGGGCTGCTTTTCTGCTTCAGCTTTCGCCGGACGGGCAGCCTCTGGTTCGCCATTGGCCTGCATGCCGCCTGGGACTACGGCGAAAGCTTTATTTTTTCTGTGCCTGACAGCGGCGTCGTCGTGCAGGGACACTTGCTCAATTCACATTTTCAGGCCGGCGCTCCTGCATGGCTCACTGGAGGAGCGGTGGGTCCCGAAGGCAGTGTATTTGCCTTTATTGTGCTTGCCATTCTGTTCGTTGTCGTCGATCGGATGTATCCTGAGGTTAAATTTCCGGTGCGCGCCGCCACGGCTGAACTGAATTCGCCGCGGGAAGGAGATGCTGTTTTTGGCGGATCTGAAGCTGCGCCAGGGAAGGATTGATATGGAACTGAAAATCGTCAAGATTGACAAGCCTGCCGACATGAACTTTATCCTCGGGCAGTCGCATTTCATCAAGACCGTCGAAGACCTTTATGAGGCGATTGTGCAGACCGTGCCGGAAATCAAGTTTGGAATTGGGTTCTGCGAGTCGTCCGGCCCGGCGCTGGTGCGCTGGACGGGCAACGACCTGAACCTGATCCGGCTGGCGCAGGAGAACGCGCTTGCGCTTTCCTGCGGGCACTCGTTCATCATCTTCATGGAAAAGGCCTATCCCATCAATATTCTCAACGTGGTGAAGAATGTCCCGGAAGTTTGCCGGATCTATTGCGCCACTGCCAATCCCGTGGAAGTCGTCGTGGCTGAAACTGAGCAGGGCCGGGGAATCCTTGGAGTGATCGACGGCGTCAAGAGCAAGGGTATCGAAACCGAAGCTGACATCAAGTCCCGCAAAGACCTCCTGCGGGAAATTGGGTATAAGTTGTAGGACGTTTGTTGGACGGCGGATCAAACTTTTCTACGGGGGGGAGATCTCCGAATGCGCGCAAGGCAGTTCCTGATCTTAATACCTGCAGTCGTCATGCTGCCCTTTTCAGCGTTCCCGAAGAGCGCACCGTGCTCCACCGAAAGTGTTCTGGTTACTGTTGTTGACCGGAAGGGGAATCCGGTGCTCGGCCTTCAGAAGACAAACTTTCGGGCCAAGCTTCGTCACAAGCCGCTTAAGATATTGAGCGCTGAACCTTGGACCGGGCAGAGACGAGCGCTCCTCTTGTTTGATGTAAGCGGGAGCATGACAGCCTGGGTGCCCCTCGAGAAGGAAGTCGGGTTAACGATTGTGCGTCAGGCTCCGCCTGGCGCTTCTTTCGCGGCGGACCTGTTTGCACGCCGCACTGAAGCGAGGGTGCCATTCACAACGGGTTCGGCAGCTGTCGTGAAAGAAGTAGGCGCCCTTGATCGTATCGCCAGAAGCATTCCCAGGAAGGGACGGCGGACTGCGATTTTCGAAGCGATTAGTGTGGGTACATCGATGTTTGGTGAAGCGCGCCCCGGTGACATTATATGCGTCATTACAGATGGAATTGGGGTCCGTTGGACCCCCGAGGGGCAACTGGAAAGGACGTTGCTTGCAAAGGGGATTCACCTCTACGCGTTCCTTTTAATAACGCTCGACGGTCAACCTGGAGTTGGTTTTCCGGCAGCCAGTGGCCGTGGAGGAATTGAGGATCTCACGGCGATTTCCGGCGGCAGAACCTATGCGCTTGAGACAGGACTTTACCCACACCGCGCGACGCTTTCAAAGCGTTTAAGGGACGACATCCAAGACCTCTGCCGGAGGTTTGACTCGCAATTGCAAAGAGCATACATGATAAAAGTTCGTTTCCCCATTCATCTTAAGAAGCCAGAGAGTTGGAGGCTTGAGGTTGTCGACCAGCACGGAAAGGCGAACCATCACATGTCAGTCTTCTATCCGCATTTGTCGCCCTGTCCTACAGCGCCATAGAGTTACGCGCCAGTGAGGCGATTCATGGATTGTCCCTACTGTTTCTTTTCACTCACTGTTACCCCAAGCTCACCGCGGGCCAGCCGAATCGACAGTCCGTCACCAACTTCCGCCTGGGCGGCATCGCGCACGATCTTGTTCTCTGAGTCACGGGTGATCGAATAGCCGCGATTCAGGATCGTGAGCGGACTGCGCTCACCGAGCAGGGATTGGTAATGCTCCACACGATGGCGGCGGTCGGTGATGATCCTGCCCGTTCTGTCTTGCAAACCGGTCTCGCGGGCTTGAACCGCAGCGAGTCTCAGACGCAACGTTCCGTGAAGGTCGTACCGCGTGACGCCGGCCGAAGCGCGCATCCAGGCTTCGCGGCTGGCGTGCAATCGCTCGCCAACCAGCATATTCATTTCAGATTCAATCCTGCCGAGTTGAGATTTCCGTTGCTGGACCTGCGCCCAGCGGACTTCCAACAGTCGTCTGGGCTCAAAGCGGAGCAGTTGCCCCGCGAGCTCCAGCAATCGCCGCCGGCCGGCGTCGAACCGGCCGCGAAAGGAGCGATCCATTTCTGTCAGGGCCTCATCGATTCGCTGCCCACGCTCCAGAATACGCGCTGGAAAATGCTGAAATGCCCGATGCATGCGCAGCTCGGTCAATTCTCCACGCGCCTCGGAAATCCTGAGCCGGATGTTCTGTTCCATGTGGTGCACACGGTTCCTGACCTCGGCGAGGAAATCTTCTTTGCGGTGGACAGCGAGTTCGGCGGCGGAGGAGGGCGTGGGCGCGCGCAGGTCGGCGACAAAATCGGCGATGGTAAAGTCCGTCTCATGGCCGACGGCAGAAATTATGGGAATCTCGGAAGCTGCGATGGCGCGGGCGACAATTTCTTCGTTGAACGGCCACAGGTCTTCAAGGGAGCCGCCTCCGCGTCCGATGATCATCACGTCAACAATGGAGTGCTGGTTGAAATATTCGATGCCTTCGATGATCTCTGCCGCTGCGCTGCTGCCCTGGACCGTGGCCGGGTAGAGAAACACATTCATGTTGGGAAATCGACGCTTGATGACCCGCAGGATGTCACGAATTGCCGCCCCACTGGGCGAGGTTACAACCCCAATGGCACGGGGGAGGACGGGCAAGGACTTTTTGCGGACTTGGTCGAATAGTCCTTCGGCGGCCAGCTTTTTCTTCAACTGCTCAAAGGCAAATTGCAGTGCTCCCAGGCCCGCCGGTTCGAGATATTCGACGTAGAGTTGGTATTCGCCGCGCGCTTCATAAACGCTCAAGCGCCCTCTTACAATGACTGCAAGGCCGTCCTGCGGCTTGAATTTGAGATATCTCGCCTGGTTGCGGAAGCAGACTGCGCGCAACTGCGCGGAGTTTTCTTTGAGCGTGAAGTAGTAATGGCCGGATGGGGCAGCGCGGAAGTTTGAAATTTCGCCTGTTACCCAGACGTCCGGGAAGCTCGACTCCAGCAGGTCTTTGACGGCAAAGCTCAACTCGGCGACGGTGAAGATCTTCCGTTCCGGAACCAGGTCCAATGGAATCTGACTCATCCGCTCCCTCGCGATGTTTCCTGGCTCTTCCTAACGCCGGGTAAAATGCGAAATCAGCCACAAAATCAAGGTAGCCACCGCGCTGAGCAGGATGCAGGTGGCCAGCGGGAAGTAGAAGGTTGTGTTCCTGCCCTTGTAGCGGATGTCTCCCGGGAGATGGCCAACCCCAAGCCAGGAAATCTTGGACCCCAGCATAAACAATAGGCCCACCACGACCACCACGCAGCCCAGGATCACCAGGATCTTTCCAATGTCCGCGGGTAAACTGTTGTTCATCGGCAGTCCTGTGCTGAAGGGGCTAAGCTTTCTCAGCTTCTTCACCTTCCTGCATAAAGAGGCTGGCGGCGCCGAAGATGCCGACGTCTTTCTGGAGCTTGGCGGGCAGGAGGGGCGTGTTCTTAGCCTGACGATTGATGGTGTAGTGCGGAATTGTGGCGCGGATCTTATCAAACAGAGGCTTGCCGATTTGGGACACACCCCCGCCGATCACAATGGCGTCCGGGTCGAGCAGGGTGATCATGGACGCAAGCCACACGCCCAGGATGAAACCCGTCTCGTCGATGATAAACTTGGCTACTCCATCGCCGGCCTTGGCCGCTTCTTCAATCATTTCCGGAGTAATGCGGCTGAGGTGGTTTTGTGTGCGTTCGCGCAGAAGGCTCGGCGTTGAGTGTTCCTGCTCCAGTTTCACGCGTGTGCGGCGGACGATGGCCGGCCCGGCGGTAAGCGCCTCAATGCAGCCTGGCGTTCCGCAACCACAGATGTACGGGCTGTGGGGGTCAATGGTAACGTGTCCACCTTCCGCGGCGAAACCGTTCTTGCCGTGGTAGATCTTCTTGTTGATGATGATCCCTGTTCCCACTCCGGTTGAAACGGTAACGTAAAAGACGTCGCTGTGCCCAACAGCCGCTCCGAAAAGGACCTCTGCCAGCCCAGCGGCATTGGCGTCATTTTCAAGGCGGGTGGGAATCCGGAATTCCCTTTCCACGCGCTCTGCAAAATTGATGTTGACCCAGCCCGGCAGGTTGGGCGGGTTGATGACGACTCCGGTTCGCGGGTTCAACGGTCCAGGACAGCAAATGCCGATCCCTTTAACGCGGTCGTGGCCACCCGCCAGGTTGATCAGGCGCTTGATGACGGCGAGGACCTGGCCAAAACTTGTCTCGAACCCATCATCGGCTTTTGTCGGGAGGGTTAGCGTCTTGTCGAGGCGCCCTTTCTTGTCAACCAAGCCTCCGGCGACCTTCGTTCCACCTACATCAATTCCGATGATCGTCTTATCCATGATGATGGCGCCCCTGTCATTTGCGATTTAGAAAACGCGCAAGACTTTCCAACCGCGCCGCTCCATTGTACCTCATCCAAAATTAGCTGTTATTTCATTATTTTACCTTGTTGGATTTGCGCCCACGCTGGATCTGGCGCATTATGAGACAACTCTGACAGTGAGCTCGGCGCAGGGGGAGAAAATGAACAGACGGGCATTTATCGCGAGTTCAGTAGGAGGTTCATTGGCGGGGTTATCAAACCCTGGGGTTAGGGCGGACAGTCGAGGGCAGATTCCCAGAAACAAGGTGGAAGAGTTGGCTGGGATGCCGCTCGTAAAGCTACGGGAGGAAATCCACCATAACCTTTTTCAGCAGTTTGTGCCATTCATGGACAAGCATGTCATTGACCACAAGCATGGCGGATTTCTGTGCGAATTGAATCCCAACGGTACTCATCCCGACGACACCAAGAACACATGGTTTCAGGGACGAGGGTTGTGGGTTTACTCCTATCTCTACAATAATTTCGGCAGAGCCCCTGAGTTTCTTACCGTTGCGCGCAATACATTCGAACTCATAATGAAGTCCAAACCTCCCGGCAAGGATCAATTGTGGCCGGGGAAGCTCGCGCGTGATGGGAGACCTCTCGCAGCTCCTCTTACTACCATTGGCGCGGATGTCTCAATAGCGGAAGGCCTTGCTGAATTTTCGAAAGCGACTGGAGACGTCAAGCAATGGCAACTGGCGAAGGAAACCTTAATGAAGTGTCTCCTGCTTTATGACAGTCCGGATTACGCCCCCAATGTTGTTGCGCAGTATCACGGGCCTCAGCCGGCCAGCTTTCCCGGAGCGCGAATGCAGGGTGTGGCAATGGTCCTGATCGGAACGATCACTCAAATGCTGGAGATGCACTCTGACCAGGAGCTTGAAGAGATTCTTAACAATTGCACGGATGCTGTTATGGCCCGGCACTTCAATCCTGAATTCCGCTTGAATAACGAATTGCTGAACCATGACTACTCACGCCCCGCGAACTATCTGGCGCAGTTTGTTTATACAGGGCATTGTATTGAGGCGCTTGCGATTGTGATGCGTGAGGCCATCCGAACCCGGAATCAAGACCTGTTTCGAGTCGCGGCAGAACGCTTCCATCGCCACGTTGAAGTTGGATGGGATGCCGTCTATGGCGGGGCGCTGCGCAGCCTGAATAATGTGGACCAGAACCAGTGGGAGTTGAACAAGGCTCTGTGGGTCCAGGAGGAGATTCTGAACGGTTGCTTGCAGGTCATCAACTACAGCGGGGCCCTATGGGCATCTGACGTTTACTCAAGGACTTACGACTATCTCCGCTCAACGTATTACCTTCCCCGGTGGGGCTATTCCTTTTGGGTCAGTGGCGGAGACAGGAAAGTAACCATCCACCCGAACCTGCAGCGCGTTGAACACTATCACCATCCTAGAAACCTGATGTACAGTCTCCTGGCCCTTGACTGCCTGATCCAACACGGAGGCCATGTGTCCGTCTTGTTCACGAAGTCGTCGTGAAAGGGTGGCCCAGAAACCCGTTGACCATCAATGCACATAACAAGAATCGTTCCGGGCGAGAAAAAGTCCTCTGCCCCGCCTTGAGAACCGCCGATGGCCGTCATTAAGTAAGGTCAACAGGACTGTGGGATGCGTTACCTCCCAGTTGTTATTGTGGTAAATGACGACCGTTAAAATGGGCGTGATACCCATTGTACATTTTCTTGCGCTTAGGTAAGATTCACCGTAAATGGGACAGATTCCGGCCCGGGGTTTCTCGACCACGGAGAATCCTTGGGGGTTGACGCGGGCGAGAAAGGGCTCCTCGAAGCGTGGGAGCGCGCTTCCCGAGTATTCTCTTGCCCTGTTCCGAGGCGTGGTGCAACGAAACCGCCCACCCGGAATTTAGAGTAGCGGCGAGGCAAGGGTATGAAAAGGTAACTGGCACTTGCGGAAGATCTTCAAATGTTTTGCGAAGGAGGGGGGACACTGCAATGCTATTTAAACAACAGATGCCTGAACCGAAGGAAATCGAGCGACCTTGGCAGGAAGACATCGACCGACTGCAACAGACTCTTCAGGAAGTGTTACAAACCATCTCCCGGCTTTCGGGCGTCGAGCTTACCTCTATAGAACATGAAGCCCAGAGCGCAGGCCACGCCACCCCTCAACTGGACTGCAAGACACTGAAGGACCGCATCCGTAACGATCTTGAAGCCTTTGCTGCTACGACTGCGTCCGAAATGGCCAGGCATGCTGAACGGCAAACCCGCCTGGCATTAGCTGAAATCCACCATGAAGCGACCGGCCAGGTTGACCAGGTTGCCAAGGAACTTCGGGAAAAGTTGCAGGTACAATTTGAACCAGGTCATTTTGAGATCGGTATTACCCAGCAGACACAGGACCGCGTTGCAGAACTGGTCCAGAGGCGGACGGATGAATTTGCCCGCTGGGTATGGCTGATGTGCAAGGGGACGGGGACTTCCATTCCCATCCAAATCGAGAGGTTACTTGAACCTTATGTTCAGGAAGCGACTGACAGGTTTACCGAATCCTTTCGCCAGCAGTTTCAAGTTAGGCTTGCGGAACAGGAACAGCTTGCCGAGCGCAGGCTACAGGGAGCGTTGAACTCTATCGAGGGTAAGATGAACGCTTTGGAGCAGACAGCACAGAACATCTGCGCACAAAACGCTGATTCCGCCACCAAGTTGTCTGCAGAAAAGCTAAGTGTCATAGCCGACGAGGCAGCGAAGATATTCCAGGACAGGATCCACGAACAGATTGAAAGCGACTTCGGTGCCTTCCAGACCCGGTTGGAGCAGACAGCCGATGCAGCCCGGGAAAAACTGCACCAGCAAGAAATAGAGCAGGTCGGGACTTTGAGCAATAGGATTGCGGGACTGGAATCCGAAGTAAGGGATAAGGCGATGTCCCAAATATCTGGGAGCATGGAACATGCCTCGCTGGATGTGATTGCATCCTCGGTTCAGCGACTGCACCAGCACGCGGATGATACTCTGGCACATTCCAAGGAGGAACTGAAAGCGTTCCTGGAACTGCAGATGGAAGAGGTTCGCCTGAGGATCGGTGAAATGGGCCAGTCAGTCCGCGAATCTTTTTCACGGAACTCTGAGGCAAGGGTCGAAAGCCTGAGAAAATTGGACCAGGAGATCGCTGTCATTCGGGACAAGACTATTGCAGATTCCAAGACCCAAATTTCACAAACGATCCAGGGTACTTTGGCGCTGTTGAAGGACGAAATCCGTCAAGTCGCGGGCACCCAGCTCTTGGATGTTGGCAAGATTGTGCAGGAGGCTCGGGACAAAGAGGCCGCGCAGTATGAGGTGCGATTGCGAGATTTGACTGATGTCTGGCACAAGAACCTTGTGGAACGCGTTGAGGCCGAGGCCAAAGAAGCGGGCGCCAGGGTGGCGGCAGAGGTCAAGGCCAACTCAGACTCGGTGATGCAGGAACTCTCAGACAAAGTGGATGCATCGGCATTAGTTTTAAGAGAAGAGGCTTCCCACGCGACCACCCGTATCGAAGCGACACTCAAGAGCTCACTTGAGGCTTACCAACAGCAGCTTGCCGAAATCACCGAGAGCCGGCTAGAAGAAAACCGCCGGGCAATACGCAGAACTTTAGACAGTCTGCACGAGCGGCTGGAACGGTCTGCTCAAGCCCTTAGGGAAGAAATCAACGGAAACCAGGAAGGCCACTCATAACGACCATCACTGACGCGACGGCCAGACCTGACATCGGGTCGGCTTGGGGCCTGAAAGGTGCATCTGAGCAGGATTACAGGACCCCCAGGCGCATAGCCTGAAGTCGTGATGGCGCTCCGCCAACGCCTTATACTGCAAAATCTAGGTTTCGGGAAGTCTGATTTCCAGTCTCGTCACAAAATATAAAACTGCAGGTACACAGATGCGGCGATGGGAGCCCTCTGCCAGGGAGGCCCGTGCATGGACGAGTCAGCAACTTCGGAATCGGCGCGTAGGCAGGGCTAAGTAAAGCTTGAAGCCACGCCTTCGGGGGCGTGGCACGCGAACCCCTGGGATTCCTTCCTATTTTCGCATTCCCAATAAAGCCTTGCTCTTGCCGTTGTCTGATGGTACTAATACCCGAAGATGAAGACCGAACCCAGAGGTTCCCAAGCCTCTCGACTCCGCCAACTCAAGTTTGAACTGATGCGGCGTTTCCATCTTCCCGACGACCTGCTGCCCGGCTCACTTTCCCACTCGCATCTCCGCTGTGGCTGCTCACAGCCTCCCTGAACTGCCCTTGAAAATGCACACGCCTTCGCCTTGTCACACCTGTGGGACGCAATCCGCATCGCTTCTACCCCCCGTGGCCCGCCATCCACAAACTTTCCGAAGTTGCTGCAGACGAGTTCACTTTCTTGACTTTGTTAGTTCGAAGATTTAAGCTACAAAGTGCATACCTGCACCAGAACGAGGTCATCTTGATATGGCATTTCAAATAGGAGAAAAAGTAGTCTATCCCAATCAGGGAGTAGGGATTATCGAACAAATATCAACACGAAACCTGACCGGCCAGCCCGAGATGTTCTACCTGTTAAAGTTGAATTCCAGCAGCCTCCGAGTCATGGTGCCGATCAGCAATGTGGATAACGTTGGCCTACGGAAGGTCGTCCGTGGGAAAGATGTTGAGACGATCCTAGAGTTTCTCCGTAAGGGCCATTGCAAAACCCAACAGGATTGGAAGGGGCGCTTCAAGGAAAACTCCGAGAAGATGAGAAGTGGTTCTTTGCAGCAGGTGGCCGAAGTATTCAAGAGCCTGCTTGTTTTGAGCCAGGGGAAATCCCTTTCATTCCGCGAGAAGAAAATGTTTGACCGGTCCTGGCAATTACTGGTGGATGAAATTGCCGTTGCCCGGGGGATCGCTAGGGAAACGGTTGAAGCAGAGCTCGTCCAGTCTCTTACTCGCTCGAACCTGAAAGTCCAGCTTCCAAGCTGAACTTGCCTTGCAATAATCAATCTGTATTACCCAGTGGGGTAGGGAGTCTTCTCCGGTTTTCGCGGTAAAGACTCCTTTTTCTTTTTTGACTGGTCCGTGTTTCTCTTGCGCCTCGGCGGGCCCGGAGGTATCGTAAAAGCAGGGGAAACAGGCGGTTGATGCTGATTCTCGGAGGGTTAAGATGTTTTTGCCGGCAAAGTCGCCTGTACAAGATGTAGTAGTAGAAAATTAAAAATGCCCTACCTTTTGTAGTTTTCTCTTGACAGACCCCCTCCTTGAGCGTTAAATTCCGCGAAGTGCGTTTAGTGGCTGGCCAGGGATGACAATGCTCATAAAAGCAGCGAGCCTTGCGGAAGCAAGACGTTAAGGCTGTTCAGCGCTTGGGTTTTCGGGGCCCTATTGAGGTTGAGACTGGGAATGATGGGAATGCCCGAAAAAAGACGGCCGGATTTTTAGCGCATAGACTAAATGGGAGGCTCTGATGCCCGATCGCGACACTTATTCAATTGAAGCCCCAAAAACGGCAGCTTCAATAACTCCCAGGCAAGCCGGAATCAAGCTGAAGCGGCTTTTCTCAAAAGAAGGCGTTCACCCGTTCGATGAGATTGATTGGGAAGTACGCACGGCGTCCATCCAAAACGAGAAGGGTGAGACGATTTTTGAGCAGCGGAACGTCGAAGTCCCTAAGGACTGGTCGATGACGGCCACGAATATCGTGGCTTCGAAATATTTTCACGGCAAGCCGGGAACTCCCGAGCGCGAAACGAGCGTCCGGCAATTGGTGAGCCGCGTGGCAGATACGATTGCCCAGTGGGGTGTTGAGGGCGGTTACTTCCGCAGCGACGCGGATGCGGACGCCTTCCACGACGAACTGACCCACCTTCTGGTTCGGCAGAAAGCGGCGTTCAATTCACCGGTCTGGTTCAATTGCGGCCTGTGGCACAAGTATCAGCGCAGTTCCAAAGGAACGGGCTGGTGCTGGGATACGGCCACCGGCGCCGTGAAAAAGGAATCCGAGGCCTACCGTCATCCCCAGGTGTCTGCCTGCTTCATTAATTCTGTTCAGGACAACCTCGATAGCATCCTGACACTGGCTAAGACTGAAGGGATGCTCTTCAAATGGGGTTCAGGTACTGGAACGAACCTCTCCCCCCTCCGGTCCTCAGTTGAGACGCTCTCGGGTGGAGGTGTGGCCTCGGGTCCACTCTCTTTCATGAAGGGGTACGATGCTTTTGCAGGTGTCATCAAGTCCGGCGGGAAGACACGCCGTGCGGCCAAGATGGTGATCCTGAATGCCGACCATCCGGACATCGTGGATTTCATCGAGTGCAAGGCCAAAGAGGAGCGGAAAGCCTGGACGCTGGTGGATGCCGGCTATGATTCGGCGATCGACGGCGAGGCCTACAGTTCCATATTTTTCCAGAACGCCAACAACAGCGTCCGGGCCACGGATGAATTCATGGAGGCGGTGGTTGAAGACAAGGATTGGGTGACCCGGAAGATTACCAACGGTGAGCCGATCAATTCCTACCGCGCGCGAGACCTGATGCGCAAGATTGCAGAATCCGCCTGGCAGTGCGGCGACCCGGGCATGCAATTTGATACTACGGTGAACCGATGGCACACGTCGAAAACGACGGGGCGCATCAACGCTTCGAATCCTTGCAGCGAGTACATGTTTCTGGACGACTCCGCCTGCAACCTGGCCTCGCTGAATTTGATGAAGTTTGTGTCGCAGGATATGAAGTTCGACGTGGAGGCTTTCCGACATGCTGTGGAAGTGGTAATTACGGCGCAGGAAATTCTGGTGGATAACGCAAGCTATCCCACCGAGAAGATCGCCAAGAATTCCCACAACTTCCGGCCCCTCGGGCTGGGTTATGCCAACCTGGGAGCGCTGCTGATGGCCAATGGCCTGCCGTATGATTCCGATGGAGGCCGTGACTTTGCCGCAGCCATTACCGCCTTGATGCACGGACAGGCTTATCTGGCTTCATCTCGTATTGCCGGCGAAATCGGCCCGTGCACCGGTTATGCGGACAACCGGGATTCATTTCTGCAAGTGATCTCCATGCACCGGAACGCGCTTCAGGGCATCAACAGCCGCAACGTTCCGGAACGCCTCATGGAAAGCTGCCGCGAGGTTTGGGACGAGTGCATGGCCAGCGGTGTTCGACATGGTTACCGCAACGCGCAGGTAACCGTCCTGGCCCCAACGGGTACTATCGGCTTCATGATGGATTGTGACACGACCGGCATTGAGCCGGATCTGGCCCTGGTGAAATACAAGAAGCTGGTGGGCGGTGGT
>JAJYJL010000079.1 GCA_021789565.1 Acidobacteriota bacterium | reverse complement strand
AAGGTGTGGTGGCTGACGCAACCAGCCGCAACATTGCGGACCTCGTCCGTGGCTTTGATGTCATTCTGGACGGTACTGACAACTTTGAAACCCGCTACCTGCTGAATGATGCTGCCGTCAAGATGGGCATCCCGTGGATTTACGGCGCCGTGGTGGCAAGCTCAGCCGTCACCATGTCCATCCTTCCGGGCCAGGGGCCCTGCCTCTCCTGTGTCTTTCCTGATGCGCCCGCGGGGTTGCACGAAACCTGCGACACGGTTGGAGTGATCGGGCCGGCCGCCGCATGGACCGCGGCCATCCAGGTGACAGAAGCCCTGAAAATCCTGCTTGGGCTTGAACAGGAGTTGCACGGGTCGCTCCTCGGATTTGACATCTGGCACAACCGCACCCAGCAGGTGAAGCCGAAACGCGATCCTGATTGCCATACCTGTGGGCAGAGGATATTCACTCACCTTGAAGAGGGTGAACCGCGCCCAACGACGCTCTGCGGAAGAGACGCTGTGCAGATCCGTCACCGCAATTCACGCAAACTGGACCTCGGACTCCTGAAGTTGCGCCTGGAGCAGTTCGGAGATGTGCGGGCCAATAACTATCTGTTGAAGTTTTCCTCTGACGGATATGAGCTGACGATCTTTGCGGACGGCCGCGCCATCATCAAGGGAACCCACGACCCGGCCGTCGCCCGGAGTATATACGCAAAATACATCAGTTCCTGACAGAGATGAGCCTGGCGGCTAGCGTGAGCTGAGGTTGTACTCTGCTACTCCTGCGCGCGTAACCACAAGCTGCCGGCTCAATTGAAATTTGAGTTCCGTGCCCCGGGGCAGCATCAGGTCCGGGCCGCGGCGTCGCAGGCTGTCCACCAGGCCCGCAGCCCCGCCGATCACGCCTCCAACAAAAGCCCCGTGGAAGCCGCCAATCATCGTGCCCAGCAGACCGCCGCCGCCAATCCCGATGCCAACTTCTTTAAGGTCGCGCATACGGGCATCCGGGCCTCGGACTACTCCCTCGGGGTTTGCAATGCGGGCGTCCGGGGCGCCGTAAGCGTGCAGCAGGACGGCGCTCATTGTAAAAGTCTGTCCGTTGGGGAAGGCGAGGGTTTCAGGAACCAGAAGCATTTTCCCCACGCCCTTGATGCGCCCCGGCCGATCCAAGCTTGCGATTCGCCCACGAATTGTCGCGCCGGCGGGGACAATCTGGTGTCCATTAACAACAACCGGCTCAACCACGGTAGCCGCGAACAACTGCCCCTGGATGTTCAATGCGGTGGATAGTGTCTGGGAGAGCCTGCAATTGAGGACGGTGCCGGGCGGAACGCTTAGGGTTGCGGCCAACCCCGTCCAGGCACTCAAAAGAACAAGGGAAAAGACCAGCGCAGCGCGCTTGACCATGAGTTCACCTCCGGAACCATTTTCATGGCCGGACTCTGGCGCTCTGTCCAGCTGGTTTTCAAGGGCCCAGGAAAGACCGAACTACGACTTTCATCCCGCCAATTCAGCACGACGGGGTCGTTTCCAGCATGGGTCCCTTCTGACTTCAAACCTGCCCAAACGGCTAGCTGCTTGGCCCCTCCGACCGCGACGCCATCCGGGTAAGGCCCTTCGGTGTACTAATATATCCGGAGATGACGCCCTTGTCTACTTTGTTCACCACAAGTTCGCAGAAGGTGTGCGAGCCTCTCGTGGCGAAAAAGATCGGTTCGTCAATCGTTCGATGGTCCTTCCGGATCCAGACGTCGTCAACCAGCAGGTCCACAGTAAAGCGCTGATGCTTCTTGTTGGTCTTCTTCAAATCCAGGCCGATGCTCGCCAGATGGATGGGCTTGTGGCGGACCAGGGTGAATTCGTAATAATCGCGCTCGCCCAGTTTTCGCAGCGCGTCAATCTCATCGTGGTTTCGCGCAATCAGCGTCCCGAACCGGGTGCGCTGCATGCCAAATTTATTGATCAGGTCGTCCACGTTCTTCTGGGTCTTATTCAGGTCCGTCTTCGTACTCGAGACGTCCGCACTCAGCGCCCCCAACTGTTGCTGGTCTGCCTTCAGTGCAATCTCGTGTTTCAGGTTGTTCACCTGCTGAGCATGGTCAGCTTCAATCCTGGCAACCATTGCACGGGCCTTGCGGAGTTCTCCCCGCTGCGCGCCCAGGTGCTGTGATGCCTGGTCCAGCTCCACTTGCAGCGCTTCAAGCTGCTGCTGATTGGCATGTTCATAAGACATCAGCCTGGCTGAAAGCTGGTCATTCAGCTCGGTGGTGAGTTCCTTTCGTGTTTTTGCGTCCTGTTCACGAAAATCCCTGCCTAACGTGGCGATCCGGTTGAAGGAATAAATCTCCGCCACGACCAACACCGCCAGGACAATCAGGATCACATTGATCCTGCTATGCCCGGTCCAACCCGCAGATGGGGCCTCCTGCAAGAAGCCTTGCTCTGGCAAATCGTCCGTCGCCATTTCCCTGCCTCCTTAAACTTATGAAAACCGTATGCTGAGTCGCAGACCTCGGTTGCTGTTCACCACGCAATCCGGGTTCCAGCTTTAGCCCCGGTTTAATGGCAAGGAAACAGATGGCTTCCCGCCGCCTTCGGAAGGCAGATCAGGTTTCTGGAGAGCAATTCTTACGTGCAAGATGTAAAAAGTGCCGTGTTGCGCTAGATCTTTGCAGAAGAAATAGATACAAGCACGAACGGTGCAGGTAACGTCACGATTTTCTGCCTGGGCTGTCACCGTTCTGACGCAAGTGGCCCTCCTGCTTTGGCTGTGCTTTGCGCTCTTTGTGTTTTCGAACCCATCCTTCTTTGTTCACCTGGCGCGCCCGGCCCACGGCGAGCGATTCAGCCGGAACGTCTTCTGTGATGGCTGAGCCAGCGGCCACATACGATCCCTTGCCGATTCTTACCGGAGCGACCAGCATGCTGCCGCTGCCGATAAAAACACCGTCTTCAATCATGGTGGGGTTCTTCTTCTCACCGTCGTAATTGCAGGTCACCGTCCCGGCTCCCACGTTCACCTGCTCGCCCAGGGTAGCGTCTCCCAGGTAGCTCAGGTGCCAGGCACGCGTGCCGCGCCCCACGCGCGATTTCTTGACCTCTACAAAATTTCCAATGCGCGCCCCACTCTCGATCACCGCCCCGTCGCGCAGTCGGGCAAAGGGGCCGAGAATCACGTCAGGGCCGATCTCGCATCCTGTCACCACCGTATTGGGCCGCAGTTCCACGCGATCACCCAGGATTGAATCCTCGATCGTTGAATGCGCGCGGATGGCACAGCCCCGCCCGATTCGCGTACGGCCCAGCAGACCCACCCCGGGCTCAATCACCGTATCGGCCCCCACCTCCACCCCGGCATCGATGTAAGTCGCCTGAGGATCGGCAATGGTGACGCCTTCGCGCATCAAAGCTTCAGCTTTCTGCAATCTCAGGACACGTTCCATCCGGGCCAGATCGACCCGGTCATTCACGCCCAGCACCTCACGCGCATCGGCAACGGGAAACGCCACAACTTTCCTGCGCTGCTGGTTCAAGATCTTCACGAGGTCCGTCAGCAGATATTCTTTCTGCGCGTTCCTGTCGGAGAGCTTGTCGAGATGCTTGAGCAGTTCGTCTCTCGAAAAGCAGAGGATGCCGGAACTGACTTCCCCGATCCGGCGCTGGGCAGGGGTGCAATCTTTTTCTTCGACAATGGCCCGCACCCCGATGCCGCTGGAACGCACAATCCTGCCATAGCCGTGCGGGCTTTCGGGCCGCATGGTCAGGACGGAGGCCGCGGCCCGGGCTTTGCGGTGCGCTGCAACCAACTCCTGCAAAGTTTCCGTCCGCAAAAGGGGCGCGTCACCCACCACCACCACAACGGTGTGACCTTTGCACTGCTCCAGTTGCGGGCGCGCCACCATCAGTGCGTGCCCGGTTCCCCGCTGCTGTTTCTGTTCCACGAACTTCAGTCCCGGCCGCGCCAGTGTTTGGCGCACCGAAGCAGCGTCATGCCCCACCACCATCAGGACGGTTTCCGGCCCCGCCGCAAGCGCCGAACTGATGACATAATCGCCGAGAGGACGGCCCGACAGCATATGGATTAATTTCGAACGCTCAGACTTGAAGCGCGTTGATTTTCCCGCTGCAAGAATAACGATTGCGAAGTCCTGATTGGCCATAGTAAAGATTCCAGCTCCATCAAAAAAGCCCGTCCGGGGGCAGGGACGGTGCATTCCACCCTCTTGCGGTTGGCCGCCCGTGGGCCGGGAGGCCAGTCTACCTTTTTAACACGTTCCAGGCGCAGCCCGGCAGATATCACCGGAAAACCAGAGCAGGCAGGTCAATCCTCGCCCATCCAGGCGCCCCAGGGCTTCAATCGATCGACGTTGTCGCAAATAGCCTTGAACGCCGCCGTCATGGGCACGGCAAGAACCAGGCCCACAGCACCCCAGAGCCATCCCCAGAACATCATGGCAATGGTCACGGTCAGGGCGTTCAGGCTGACCTGGTGGCCCACAAACTTGGGCGTCAGGACGTTAATGGCCAGGAAGTGCACCACTACCACCGTGATCGCAATGGCGATAAAAGGGGTTGCCGAAGCGTACTGCCCCAGAGCCATCATCAGCGGCGGCGCCATCGCCAGCGCTACTCCCAGATAGGGAATCATGCTGAGAAACGCAGAGAGCGGCCCAACCAGCACCGCAAAATTGAGTTTCATCAACGAAAAGATGGGCGTCATCAGCGCCGCCGCCATCAGCGCCACCATGATGTTGCCCATCACATAGCGCCGGATCATGTGGCCGATCCCGAGAATCACCGTCTCAGCCTGCTGCCGGTGCCCATCCGAAAACAGGTTCAACGTTCGTTTCCAGATGTGGTCCTTGGCGGTGAGCATAAAAAACACCAGGAAAGGAATAAACATCACGGTCACAATAAATGTGTAAACCGACCCGATGCCCCGCAACAGATACTGGCCCCAGTGAGATTCCTGCTGCAGGCGGATGGTGGGAAGGTTCGATTGCACCTGTGAAGAAGCAGGGACCACCCCGGACGCCAGCTTCTCGATGTTCCTCACCATGGCCTCGAGGTTCGCAAACAGATGCCTCAGCGGCGCGCTGTAGGTGGGAAATTCCTGAATGAAGGCGATTACGCGATCGTAAATCCCGTAAACCACCAGGTAGAGCAGCCCGATGGAAGCCGCCAGCGTCAGCAGCGCCCCAAGCCAGCGCGGAATGTGGATTCGCTCGAGGAGGCTGACCGGCGGCTCCAGGACAAAAGCGATCAGGATGGCGCAGATCAGCGTGATGATAATCGAGCTTGCATAATTGATGCAGGCAATGACGATGGCCACGGCAATGATACGTCCGCTCGCCGTGGCGATTTTGGTGGCTGGGAGAGTCTCGGGATTCGTCTCAGGCATCGGCTGAACTCGTGGATTTGATTCTAGCTTGGCCGCATCAAAAATTCCACATCGGCAATCCGGCAGACTGGAGCGGGCAATTCTGTCCAAACCGCCAGGATGCCGCGCCGGCCGCGGATGCAAGCCATCCCCCAACGTGCCGCATGGATTTGCATTTACGGGTCGGGCGGTTATAATGGGCAACGACTATGGCATCCGATCATTCATGGCTCGATGACCGTCCCCGGCGGCTTGGCGATCTGATTGACGACCACTGCCCGCGTTGCAGGCGTCTGATGAATCATGTCATTGCCAGCTTTGTGGGCGCCAAGATCGTCAAAGTCGTCTGCCAGACCTGCCACTCCGAGCATCCCTATTTTGAAGGGAAAGAAAGGAAAAAGAAGCCCAAAGCCACGGCCTTCGACCAGGTGCTGGCCAAGGCGAGCCCTTCCGCGGAACCAGAGATAGCGTCAACCGCCGGAAAAGCAAAGGCAAGATCCCGCCAACGGCCCCTGATTCGTCATAAGGCCATGCCCTCCGGGGAAAAATAATATCAGCGCAACTTCCGCGCCACCACTTCCACTTCACGGTTTGACCGTAACCGGTATCGCACCCCGCTCCATTCAATTGTCCGCACCCATCCCGCCACCACAAAGTTGTAAAGCATCACCCAGGGAACCAGCAACGTCAGTTGCCAGTAACGTTTTCCATATCTCGCCAGAAACTCCCGCTCTTCCGGAAAAATCTCGCGGGACACAATGGCACGGACTTTCCCTTTCCCCATTCCCAATGCCAGTACGGCAGCCAGCACAAAAAGAACCGCGAGGCGTTCCCAGCTCGCGACCGGATTGAGGAGCACAAGAAGCCCGAAGATGAACGCCAGGGAATAGAGCATGTGCGCCGCCAGTCCCAGTCCCCACAACCGGGGAGCATAAACCCGCGTGATAATCATCTGCCGGTTGGCCCAGCGCATGAATTCTGCAAAAGAAGAATCCTCCCGTGAAGCCACCAGGCAGCGCGGCTCAAAACGTATCCTTCCGCCGCCATCATGGACCGCCCGTCCGAGCCCGTAATCGTCACTGACCGTTGATGCCCAGTAACGCTCGCGGACCTGGAGGCGTTTAAAGTCTTCAGCGCGGATGGCCATCGAGCCACCCCACGGAAAGCTGCTGTCGTGCTCTCCCATAAATGTGGCGATGGAAGTGTCCCAGGCAGCCCGCAACTGGGAAACGAACGTCTTGCCCGGCAGGTACCAGCGGAATCCGGTGCTGACCGTCACGTTATAGCTCGCAAGCGGAGCAACCAGCGACCGCAGCCAGGTCAGGCCCGGCCGGGCGTCGGCGTCGGCAAAAACCAGGACTTCCGTTCCCCGCACTACGGCTTCAAGCCCCCGCAGCAGGTTGTGGACTTTCTGTCCCTGCGCATGCGAAGGACCGGCAACCAGCATCGACACGTTTGCCCGCGAGAGAGGACCCTGTGCAGCAAATTTCTTCACGAGCGCGCTCAACATCTCAAACGCGGGGTCTGTTTCTTCGCCCACTACCAGCACCAACTGGTATTGCGGATAATCCTGCGCCATGAAGGCCGCGATATTAGTTTCCAGCCCGGCATCCGCCCCCGTGACGGGAATGATCACCGCCGCCGATGGCGCATAGTCGCCTGGGTCCTGCGCCCGGCATCGCCGCACGTAGCCGAGAAATTGAAATCCGTCACGCAGCGACTTTGCACTTTGAGCCAGCAGCAAAATTCCCAGAATGATAAAGATGATGAACGTGACGCCCATGGAAGAGCTTCGAGTCTAGCATATCTGTAGCAACTTGCTCTGGTCTGGCCGCCGCAAAATGACGGAAAGGTAAAGTGAGCCCGAGGCGCTGCCAGTTGCCTGTTTCCTGCCGCGATGCCTATAGTCAATTAGGGAGCTTGATTTGCACTTTTTGGAACTGCTTCTTTGGTTTGTATTCGTGGTCTGGATCGCGGCGGGCCTTTTTGCCTTCTGGAACATCATCGGTGTCTCCATCCTTCGCCCGCTTTCCTTTCCCGGTCCGCCCGCCCGGCTTCCCCGAGTTTCCATCCTGCTGGCCGCCCGCAATGAGCAGGAAACGCTGCCGGCAACACTCGATTCATTGCTCAAGCTTGATTACCCGGATTTTGAAGTCATCCTGGTGGATGACGACTCTGATGATCGCACCGGCGCGATTGCCGACGATTGGGCGCAGCGCGACGTTGCACACGGCAAGCTGCGCGTGGTCCACAATCACCACCTGCCGCCCGGCTGGCGCGGCAAAGTCCATGCCATGAGCCTTGCCGCCGCGGCCGCCACCGGCGAGTGGATTCTTTCCACCGACGCCGACGTTGTTTTCCACCCCAGCTTGCTGCGGCAGGCCGTCGAACTCGCCCTGCGAAAGAACGTGCAGTTCCTCTCACTCACGCCTGAAGTCACGATGCAATCCTGGGCGGAAAAGGTGGTCCTGCCGGCATTCGGATTTCTTCTCTTTATGTTGTTTCCGCTGCGGCTGGTAAACGACCCGCGCTCATCACGCGCCATGGCCGCCGGCGCTTTCCTCCTGATGCGGCACGAAGACCTGGTTTCACTGGGAGGCTACGCCCGCCTGCGTGACACCCTGATTGAAGACCTTCGCATGGCGGAACTTTTCAAGCGCAACGGCCGCCGCACCTACCTGGGCGTTACGCGTGGAGTTTTCCACACCCGCATGTACGAAAACTGGCGTGAGGTTTTTGAAGGTCTGGCCCGCAGCGCCTGGGAAGGCGCCGGATGCTCGCTGTGGAAGGTGCTGGCAGGAGTGGCCGCCGGCAACGCACTCGCCGTGCTACCCTGCTTTTCGCTGGCCGCGCTTTGGCTTTCGCATCTCTTTACCGGAACGCCCCTGGCCCAAAATCCGGCCTTCATCGCCGCAGCGGCGGCTTCGGCCGCCAGCGCCGTCATTTATTGCCCGCTGGTCGTCCTTGCCGGTCTGTCTCCGCTCTACGTTTTCACCTTGCCGCTGGCTTCGCTCTTTTATTCCACCGTTTCGCTGGTCTCAGCTTTCCGGAGCCTCACCGGCCCCGGCCTCCGCTGGAAGGGCCGCAGCTATCAGCCCCCGGTGGCGTAAGGTGATGCAGCAGCGGCGGCTTTACGCCGCCCCATGGTCCCACTGCGCCTATCACCGGCATCCCTCCCTCTCGTGTTCTGCTAAGATAGGGATGCCCATCGGGCTGGATAGGCGCGCATGTTTTCCCGCTACAAACAGATGATCGGGGTGCTCTACCTGCTGGCAGATGCCACGCTGGGTCTGGCCAGTTTTGCCCTGGCGTACTGGGTCAGGGCAGGCTTCATCACCCCACAACCGCTCTATCGCGATTCAAACTACATCTGGATCATTCCCTACGCCGTGGCCCTCTGGCTTGTTGTCGGTGTTGTAACGGGCAGCTACCGCGAAATCCAGGAAGAAAACCTTCTTCGAGCTTTCTGGGACCCCTTCAACGCGGCGTTCCTCGGCACCGCCCTGCTGTTCGCCACCATCTTCGCCTTCAAGCTGGTTTACATCAGCCGCCTGTTGCTGGCGCTCTACGCCGTCATCCTTCTGCTGGCCATGATTGCATTTCGGCTGGCGGCCCGCAGCCTGGGTGACCCGCTCCGCCGCACCTTTGGCGGCTATCGTGAATTTCTGCTGGTGGGTGACGCTCCGGCTGTGGTTGAAGTTGCGAAGGCCATTGAAGCCAATGAGAAGCGCGGCATGCGCATCTTCGGATTCGCGCGCATTTCACCTGCTGCTGATCATTCCCGTGCCGTCCCCGGCCTGCGCCGGGACTATCCGGTCTATTCGCTCGATCAGTTGCCCGAACTCGTCCGCCGGCACGTGATCGACGAAGTTGTATTCGCCGCCGCCAAAGGCGACATGGAAAAGATTGAAGCCGCCTTTCTCCTTTGCGAGGAGGAAGGCGTCAAGACGCGCGTCCTGCTCAACTTTTTCCCGCACGTCGTCTCGCGCGTCTATCTCGACCGGCTGGAAGAAATGCCCCTGCTCACCTTCACCACCACGCCGGAAAACGAGTACCTGTTGCTGCTGAAGCGCGTCCTCGATTTCACCATGGCCCTCGTTCTGCTCATCATCCTTTCGCCGCTGCTGTTGCTGCTCGCCCTGCTCATCCGGCTGACCTCAGCGGGTCCGGTGCTCTATCGCCAGGTGCGCTGCGGGCTGGGCGGAAGAAAATTCACGGTTTACAAGTTCCGCTCCATGCACGCCGATGCCGACCTGCGGCGCGAGGAACTGGCCGCGTTGAACGAACTCGACGGCCCGGTTTTCAAGATACGGAATGATCCGCGCTGCACCGCCGTCGGCCGCTTCATGCGCAAGTTCTCGTTCGACGAGCTTCCGCAGCTTGTCAACATTCTGAAAGGCGATATGTCGTTTGTGGGGCCGCGCCCGCCGCTGCCTGAAGAAGTTGAAAAATACGCCGGGTGGCAGCGCCGCCGCCTGCGCATGCAGCCCGGGCTTACCTGCCTGTGGGCGCTGGAAGGGCGCAACCAGTTGAACTTCCGCCGCTGGATGGAACTTGACATGGAGTACATCGACAACTGGTCGCCCACGCTCGATTTGAAAATCCTGCTGAAAACCATCCCCGTGGTCCTGCTGGGCCGCGGCGCAAGCTGATTCCGGAGTTCGCCCCGTTCCGTTGGCGCGCCAGCCCCATCATCCCACCCGGCAAGCCAGGCTAATTATTCGGTCTCTTTTCGGGACTCTGCGTGAGGTAAACCGGCAGCTTGTCCAGTTCGCGGTCGAGCATGCCCTTCAGCAGCTCGTCCCTGACGTCAAAGTAGACCTTTGCTGCACTCTTCGGCGACACCTTGGTTTTCCGCGTTACAATCCCGCTCGCCAGGATCGCGGAAATCACGTCCAGTACATGTTTTTCTTGCATGTGTTCCTTCCGGGTAAGATTTTGGGTGCTTCCCCTTTTTTCGAATCAAGCGCATCCCGGCGTTACCCCGGCACTCCGTTTGAGTTTCAGGAACAACCCGCGGGTAGCGCGAATCCCGTTTGAGCAGACTGTACGTTTCCCCCGCTAGCATACCACCGCACCGCGGGCTTGACATCGGAGCAGGTTGGTTAATAAGCACTTCATCAATGGCGGAGGGGCCGGGTACAATTGTAGAGGCAGCGTCCGGCGCCGGCCGGGCAGCTCGGACGAAAATGGGAATTAACCACGCCAGCCGTACATACTTTTGGATGGGACCGTGCATCTCACGGTAAATAGGGAAAAGGCGGACGCGGAATTGAGAGCTCCGATGAATGTCAGCAGAACTGGGGTTTTGCGTAAATCTCTTTCATGGCGTCAGTGTGGCTCGATCGTGGCAGCGGGCGTTTTCATCGGGTTGGGCATGGGTTTTGCCGGCACCGGACTTGCCGCCCAGGCGCAACCTGTGCTACCGGAGCCGCCTGTCGTAACAGGGGCGGCGGCATCAGCCGCAAGCCAGGCATCCGTTCAGCAATCAGCGGGGAGCATCAGCGGCACCGTTGTCGGGCCGGACGGAAACCCGGTCATCTTAGCTCTGGTCACCCTGGTGCGCGATGGCAAAACGGTGCAGCAGGCGCAGACAACAGACAGCGGGCAATTCTCTTTTGCGGGCGTCGCCCCTGGAACTTACTGGCTCACCATCACCGCCCCGGGGTTTGAAACGCAGTCCGCCGCCGCCGTGGTGCATCCTGGCGAAATGTACACGGCGCCGAAAATCCCGCTGGCGCTGGCCCCGCTTGTGACCTCCATCAAGGTAACACCTTCCCAGGCCGAGGTGGCCCATTATCAGTTGCAGCACGAAGAAAAGCAGCTTGTGCTCGGCTTCGTTCCTAATTACTTCGTCACCTATTACCCCCACACCGCGCCGCTCACCGCCAGGCAAAAGTTTCAGCTCACTTATAAGGCAGTTTTCAACCCGTTTACTCTGGGCCTGACCACCGCGTTCGTAGGTGGCGAGCAGGCAGCCGGCATGTACAGCGGATACGGCACCGAGGAGAAGAGCTTCGCCAAGCGATTTGGCGCCGCTTACGCCACGCTGGGCGTGGGGGCCTTCATGAGCGACGCGCTGCTGCCCTCCATCCTTCACCAGGACCCGCGTTTCTACTACAAGGCCGACGGCAGCGTCGGCTCGCGTCTGCTCTACGCCATCACCCGCTCGTTCATCTGCAAGGGCGACAACGGGCACTGGCAGCCGGACTACTCCGCCGTCCTTGGCCACTTCACCGCGGGCGCCGTCGCCAACCTTTACCTTCCGCAGCAAAACCGCAATGGATGGGGAACGACACTTGAAAACGGCATGATCGGAATCGGCTTCGACGCCATCGCCAATGTCCTTCAGGAATTCGTCATCCCCAAATTCACCCCCGCCCTTTCTCACCGCCAGCACGGCAGGCCCTGAATCCCGGAAACGCCACAGCACAAACTCGCCGCCAGCCCTACCCAATAACCAGGTCAAGTCCGGCAGCTCCAACAAACGCCCGGAATTCGCGGTCGCGGGTAACAAGAGAAATTCCGCGATCGGCGCAGCTCTGGGCAATCAGCGCGTCGCCCAGGCGGGCCTTGCGGCTTTTTGCCAGCACCTTTGCGCGCAGCGCTCCGGCCCTTTCCCAGTAACCCGGCCGGATTTCAATCAGCGGAACTTCGGCAAGGATTTTCGCCACGCTCTCGGGAATTTTCTTATCGCTTAACAGTTCTGCCAGCACCACCGGCGCCATCAGCACTTGCCGGTCCGCGAGCGCTTTGTCCAGCAACTCGACGTCTTTGCCCCAGCCGCCTCCGAGATAGGCCATCCAGGTGCTTGTGTCGGCGGCGATCATCGGTCGGCCTTCAGTTCCGCCACCTTGCGCGAGAATCGGACCTTGCCCCGAAGCCCGCGCAGGCGAGCATAAGTCTCCGACGCCGCCACCAGTTCGAGGCCAGTGCGGACGGTTTGGGTAATGCCGCCGCCGCTGGCCCGTTGCGCCTTCTTCAGCAATTCCGGCGAAACTTCCACGGTGATTTTACGAGCGGTTTCCATAGGGCCATTTTACCATATCCAATACCAGCATTGAATATGGTGTGCAGTTGCTTTGTAGCGCAGGCCCATACCTTTGGCGGGTGGCGTATGTATCGTGCCGTTTGCGATGTGTGCGGTCGTAAAAAGCCCACGGCGCTCACCCGTCGCCGTGGCCCCCTTCAATCGCCCAGCGCCGTCTCATAGGCCTTGAGCAGTTCGCGTTTTTCGATGTCCCAGTTAAGGCTTTCTTCGATCCGTTTGCGGGCGCGGGCGCCGAGGGTGCGGCGAAGATCTTCAGAATCGAGCAGCTTCAGCATCTGGCGGGCAAAATCCTCGGGATCGTTGGGCTGGGCGTAGAGAGCGGCACCGCCCGCTGAGCGGCGGCCTTCGGTCAAATCGTAGAGCACCACCGGCAGGCCGAACGCCATGTACTCGAGAATCTTGTTCATGGTGGACTTATCGTTCATGGGATTTTTCGGGTCGGGCGCGACGCCAAAGTCGGCGGTGGAAAGCCAGGCCCACATTTCATCGTCGGGCACGCGCCCGGTGAACGTGACACACTCATCGATTCCCTTCTCCCGCACCCAGGCTTCGAGCGCCGGCGTTTCGCTGCCACGGCCGATCAGCACGAACGAGACGTCGTCGCGCCCCACATCCTTCACAAAGTATCGAATGGATTCCAGCAGCAGG
>JAJYJL010000078.1 GCA_021789565.1 Acidobacteriota bacterium | reverse complement strand
CAATTCGCCATTCTGCTCGGGGCAATAATCCCGCTTTGAGCTCGGATATAAACGGGGAACCCAATCACGACGACTATGAAGAGTACTGACAGTTTACGGTCCATTTTCCCTCTGCCTCTTAAACTGTTGATTAGCAGGGCATCTACCTAATACGTGTCATCGTAGATGTTCCCGCAGTCTGCACAGTATATGGAAACTGGATCTGCCTTTGCTACTGGACAGGGGAACAGAAAAAGGTCAGGAACACAGCTTGCTCATGAAGGCTGACCGTGCGGGTCCGTTTCTATCCGGGGCGCCGCTTCAGGTATTCCCGACAGGACCGGGGTTTCGGCTTCCGACCTGCGGGCTCCGCTACGCACGATTATGCTGGCAATCCGCTCTGCAGCGTGGCCGTCCCAAAGTGGGGGGATGTCACCCTGTTTCCCGGGCCGCTCAAGCACACGGCTGATTTCCCGGATCAGCCTTGGGGAGTCGCGACCGACCAGCAGGTTGGTCCCCATAGAAACGGTTACTGGCCGCTCAGTGTTTTCCCTAACGGTAAGGCAGGGCACCCCTAGAAATGTGGTTTCTTCCTGAATTCCGCCGGAGTCTGTAATGACAATGGCTGCATGCTTTTGAAGCGCGAGGAATTCGAGGTACGGCAACGGGTCCAGGAAGCGGAGGTGCCCATTACCATTCGGGGTGATCCCAAGCTCCGCCAACTTCTGCCGCGTACGGGGATGCACGGGAAAGATGAATGAGACTTCCCGGCTTGCTTTCTCCAGGCTCGAAATCAATTCGGACAGCCAGCCCAGTTCATCGACGTTAGACGGGCGGTGGAGTGTGACCAGTGCATATTTCCTGGGCAGGTCGTCCGGCAGGCGCCCTTTCGTCTGGGGCAGCATTCGCGTCAGTGTATCAATCATTACGTTGCCCACAAAAAACACTTTCTCGAAACTTACGCCTTCCCGAGCCAAGTTGCGATTGCCGTCCTCTGACGGCGTGAAGAGCAGGTCGCACAACTGGTCCGTAAGCAGCCGGTTGATCTCTTCCGGCATAGTGCGGTCGAATGACCGCAGCCCGGCTTCCACGTGTGCAATCTTGACCATCAGTTTTGAGCAAACCAGAGCAGCCGCAACAGTCGAGTTGACGTCGCCGTAGACAACCACCATGTCCGGTCTTGTTTCCAGCAGCACGGGCTCAAAGCGCGACATGATCTGCGCTGTCTGCTGCGCGTGTGTTCCGGATCCCACCTGAAGGTTGATGTCAGGCGCCGGCATGCCCAGTTGCCGGAAGAACACTTCGGACATGTTGAAGTCGTAGTGCTGGCCCGTGTGGACAACAAGCTGCTCCGCTGGATGCGCCGCCAGTGCTCGGATCACCGGCGCAGCTTTCATAAAATTAGGGCGTGCTCCTACTACATGACAAATACGCATGAAACTCCTTTAGGGTTGTTATTGTAGAACGTCAGAAACCTCGTCCGGCATGTGACCAGTATTTGCTGTAGCCTTTGATAGATTGGCCTGCCACGATCAGCCGATAACGTGGGTCTGCCGCCAGAAGCCGTTCAAAAGGCCGCCAAAAGGTAATCGAGGCCTTTCGATGGTCGCAAATTTCCAAAGAACAATATTGTTCTTTCGAAGCTGTTGATGCCCAGCCTGCTCTTTGCTTCAGACAGAGTGAGATCATTGCGCGGCACAGCGTTGTTGATACCGTAAGGGATGACAGCCACGGCCTTTGCCGCAATGCCGAACTCTTTCACTAGTTCATCCTTCATCTTTTCGGTATGGACGAAAAGGTGGTCGGCCATCTTGTATTGGATTTTCAACGACAGGCGATTCATCAGGGAATCGCGCCGGTCCCTTCGGGCCTCGTTGACGTTGTGCACCGTAATCACGATCTTCTTTCCCAGCGCTTTGTAATACATCATGAGAAAGGTGCGATCAAACCACTCGATCCTGTTATTCCACAGAATATGAAATATCTTTGGCCGGGCATCCCAGGCGTAGGCAACCAGGCGAACATAGTAAGCCAGCAATCTCGATACTTTCTTCAGCGGGCAAGCGTCGGGCGACCATCTTTTTCGTAAATTCAGAAAGTTCAAGCCCGGGTCTCATGCATTTCCGGACCGTCCACTCCATCGCCGCCAACCACATCGAACCCCACGCCGGCCGCTGCCAGCGACATGGCGAGGCCATAGGTGTAGTGCCTACCCGAGCCGCCGGCAAGTAAAGCAACTTGCATTTCACTTCGCTTCTTCGGAGCCATGGTCTCACCGTTTGCACGATGAGATCCTCTTTTCTGCCTGGATTTCCATTCCATACTTATTTGGTCAACTTTTGCCAGATAGCGTGGTCTCCTCAGCTTGTGGAAAATGGAACAATTTACTATCGGCAGATACGTGAGCCTGGACAACGGCCGGAACAGGGCATGCCTTCCATTTCGGAGTAAGCATCTCCCGCAGGAGAATTGCGAATTGGACCAGCGGGGCCCAGCCTCCGTGCAACGATATCACCCCCGCAAGGTACAGAGTCAGGAACAATGCTGAGATTCCCACGACGCGGACGGAAAGTCCAATCAATCCGGACCCAGTCATTGACGGTGGAAAAATCTGAATGGTAAAAGCAGTTGCGCAGCCCGCCAGCACCGAGGCAAGAATATACTTCCAGATAGCACCAATCACGGGAGTGATTCCAAGGCGTATCGGCTTTCCGGCATACCAAAAAGCGGGAACGATGAGAAGTCCGTAGGAGGCCGTCCACGCGACGGCAATCCCTTCGGGTCCCCAGCTAAGCCCAATGGCGAATAGCAGGCACGTTAAAGCGAATTCGATGAGTCCCCAGCGGAAGAACCGGTTGGCAGTACCAATGGAAAGATGTATCCAGCTATGGGCCCCGTATAAGAACATGAGCCCAACCCCCGGTCCAAGCAATGTGAAGATCCAGCCGGACTCCTCCCACCCCTTTCCCAGCAACAGAGCAATTAAATCGTGCCCAACGAGTGTGAGGTCCGCCCCCAACCCCATTCCTAGGAACGCCGTGACAGCCAGCGCCCTCAGCAGGTATCGCCGGTACAATGCAGAATCCTGTTTGAGCTTGCTCAGGGCCGATACTGCAACCGACTGAAGGGGATCCATAACCAGGCCTGATGGGAGGGCAAACAGATCATAAGCCTTTTTGTATAGGCCCAGAGGTTGTGCCCCAAAGCGCCATCCTACCAAGACGTTATCCATATTGTGAGCCAGATAATCGAAATTAAACCGTCCGTAGACGTTCAACACGAACCACAACATAGCTCTCGTTTCGGGCCTGCGTCTCGGAAGGCTCGGGACCCATCGACACAAATACCAGGCTCCAATTGATCTGGAAAGTGGGTTTGCGAGAATTCCTGCGACAAGAGCCCAGTATCCCCACCCTGCAAACGCGAGAGATATAGAGACAGCGACCGACACAGTCCGTGCGACGACCTGATTTGCAGATACTTGCGGAAATCGCATTGCCCGCTGCAGTAGTGCCAGGTGCAGGTTTGAAGTACTGCTGATCAAAATCTGCAACGACACGACAATAGCGATCTGTACAACGCGTGGGTCGTGATAAAACCAGGCCAGCAATGACCCTGCCGCGGCGAATCCAGCAGTAAGCAGAACACCTACGCCGACGCAGACCCAGAACAAATTGCTGACTAGATACCGATCAATTGTTTCCCATTGAAGCACAGCCTCTGTGAAGCCGGGAAAACCCCTAAGCAGCAGGCTGAACGACACCACCATCGCGACAACGCCAAAGTCTGCAGGTATTAGCAGGCGGGCCAAAATCACCGTCGCTGCCATCTGGATAACCAGCGATACACCCTGCGAAAACACCGTGACCCCTGCCCCGCGAACAGCAAGACGGCGCAACCCCGCAGAACCGTTGGCATCTGGTCGGAAGATTCCGTTAGAGTCGAAGGGTCTCAAACGACCCCCTCATGAATAGGCACGGTGGATTCGGCAATCTTCTCCTGGAAAGTCTCCTCTTCCAGCGCCCTTCTGGGGTGTGAGTATCGGCCGGAATAAAGCGCAGGTATTTTCATGATTGCCATGAGGAAGAAGATCCAGATAGGGTCATTCAACCTGAATGCTTCCTCAGAAAAGTTATAAAAAATCGCAGTGACATAAAAACCCAGCATAAGGCTACCGACTTCTGGGTGACGGCGAAATGCGGCCGCCACATTCCGGTATCCCGTTATAAGAAGAAATCCAAGCAAAGCGATTCCCACCCATCCTAGGTTGAGATACACGCCAAGGTAGCCGTTATGAGCTTCATTGGGGTACCACACGAAGAAGGTCCATATCTCCTCAAGCCGATTTCCAAGCCAGAAGCTGGCAAACCCGGTTCCGAACCACGGGTTTATTTTCATCTTGAGCAACGCACTCCAAAGTGCAGTCCTGCCAGTCAGCGTAGCGTTTCGTCCAACAGCATGCGTGACCATCGCTAATGCATTCGGCAGAAGGAATACCAGCAGGGCGCCGCCAGCGATTGCTCCTGCGGTGAGGTGTATCCTCAGAGTTTTCGGTCTGCCGGGCAGATTCACGGCGACGATAAATCCTGATGCCGACAGAAAACATAGCAGCGAGGTCATTGACCCCGACATGATCAGGAGCCAGACAACCAGTGCCAGAACTATACCGTGGGCGATAAACTGCCTGGACCGTTTATAATTATTTCGATACAGCACGACCAGTCGCCACACTGCCGCGAGTCCAACGATTAGACACAGCATTCCCAAGGTGTTCTTATTCTGCGTGACCCCCGTGTAAGTCATGGCTCCATCTTCAGGTGAGTAGGTTCGCCCTATCGTCGGGAAGAACTCGATGAGCATAATGGAGAGAGGAATAAGCAGAATACCCACCCGTGCAAGGAGTCTTTTGATAGACCACAGCCACTCTTTGTCGGTCAATACGACTAGAACCATCACAACGTCCCCTAAACCCTTGACCCACCGCTTCAACGCCACTCCAGGGTAATCAGACCAGAGTACGCTAACCAAGCAATACGAGAAAAACAGGAGGATCGGCCAATTCATTCGGAGAATTGCAGTGACCCGTCGCATCCGGCAAAGAAGCACGATGAGGCCAGCAGCCAGCAGTCCACTCATGATGAAACGGTCAAGAGGGCTCCCCTCAAGTAGCTGAGCAGCGTTTGGGATTTGAGAATTCGGCCGGAACCACTCCGACACCCATCGCGACGCACAGATCATCACCCAGAATGTAGGAATCCATAGAGCCTTGGAAGTCCGCACTTTTCGTTCTCGTTGGAAAGCGAAGAGTAATAGGATCAACAATGCAAAAACCGCAATGGCAAACAGATGACTCATTTGAACAGTTCATCAACTTTCATGAAAGGAGGTTTTGGATTACCTCGAGCCTTTGAAACTCCATTCGGTGACGGCAGCTTGCGGACATCTCGTCATGCCCACGGCTTTTTAAGTCAGACATTACTCAGATCATGTTCCACGCAAATCGCTGATGCCCCAACACATTCAGACAAGTCTCTTTTCCTGATTGAAGTGTCCCTGCAGGTTTCTTATCTGACAAAAGAACGCGTAACAACGGATTTGTCCTTTTCGGCCTGGGTCCCATAAGATCTAGTTTGTAACGTAGGGTTCCTTTATGAGGTGGATGCCCAAGCAAGACAGTACCCGGCCTGCGTGATAGGCAAGTTTTACCAAAAGAATCATAAATCGGTGATGGTCCTTGATCACCGCAAAAGGTATGATTGATGCATAAGCAAGAATGGCAATTACGGATCTAGTAAACTGAGCCATATTAAAGGTCCGCGAAAGCGAAGAGAAACTGCCTTGAAACAGGCTCCTTTTTACAATGAATGAACGCTTCCAGCGCTCTGGAGGAACCACTTCGTACACGACGGCCTCATTGCACCATACGAAGACACGTCCAGCCTCGGTCATTCTTGCAAAAAAGTCCTGGTCCTCTCCAGCATGGAGTTCAGGACGAAAGGGGGTTTGGCTTGGTTGGAAAACATCTCTTTTCAGCAGGGCATTACCGGTCCTTCCTTTCATTCCATCGATAATAGTCCCGGTAGGGTAAGTTGGCCTTTGCCAGAACTTACCTGAGCGAATCCACTTCGGAGGCTCTTCGTCAAAGTGCGGGATGACTGGCCCAAGCACTCCGTCCGTCTTAAACCGCCAGCAAGCCTCATGTAGGGTCAGAAGCCACTTCTCGGTCGGGAATTCATCGTCGTCGATGAAGGCCAGGTAGTCCCCGACAGCATTTTCGACAGCTCTGTTTCGCGCCATTGCAATATTCTGGACAGGTTCGACGCAATAACGGACCGGCAGGCCTGAAGCAGCCACAAAATCTGATACGAGGACTTCGGCGGATCGCAAACGATCGTTGTCAATAACAACGATTGAATAGGTAAATAATCCACCCGTAACCTGCTTCGCAAGTCCCTCTAGCAAACGTCGGAGTAGCTGCGGTCGCCTATAGGTACAAACACACACGCAGATATGCTCTTTCTCGTTGTTCATATAGACGAACGCATGCGCTCTGGTATACCACTTGGGAGGCCGCAATTTTATCGTGCCTTGCGACGACCCGCTTCAAAGACCCCCTCAGGCATTGCAGACCCTGCCATTACGTCCCACCCGGCAATCAGGCCGGGCGAAAGGAATGCGTTCCCGTTGAAAGCTTTGCGTCTTCAAAGGACTCCCTTTTAGAAAGAAACGTTAGGGCCGGCGGCATACACATCGTTCCGTAAGCCGCCTCAATCTGTACATCTTCCTGAAACTTTCAATGAAGAAAGGTCCATTCGCTACTATGAAGTTTGGATCTCTTGTTCTGTGAGGGTGGTTCTTGAATTAAAGTGCGCCTTCGAAAACTAGCCTTGCGGTTCGTCCGCGGGCCGGTTCGTCGAAGCGCTCCCCAGCGCACTGCCCACACTCAAGATTTTGGCTCGTGCACGGATTGCCGACCGGACAACGCTCTCAAACTGGCCGGGCTTGCACCCGAACGGGGATGGGTTGTCGCTGATGTCGTGCGTGTAAAAAATTAACCACCCTCCCTGCCGGTCGCTCAGACGGAAAAGTTGGTCCATTGATCCAAAATCCGTGATTCCGTTATATAAACAGTTTGCAAGGAGCATGTGCACATCAACTGGAGAGACATTGACGCCCTTGATCGTACTGCGACAGCTGTTCATTTGCGAGCCGATTCGGCCTTTGGCCCTCACTGTAATGTGCCCGAACGGATAGGCAAATTGATGTGGCTCTGATCTGCAACTGAAGTTGATTATCGCCTCCCGACCTTTCCGTGCGTCCGATTGAAAGGCTTTTAAGGGAGTGGTTTGGCAGGAAAGATGACTGTAGGTATGGCTGCCCAGCTCGTGCCCGTCAGCCAATAATTTCTTCAGGTCCTCGCGACAAAAGTACTCTCCAAATTCACCGATACACCCCATCAATCCCATTGCGGCATAATAGGTTCCGAGCCCACCGTAGGATTTGAGGATCTCCCCGCCGATCTCTAATGCTGAACGGGGAAAGTCATCAAACGTAAACGAAACAATTGGCCCCCTATCAGGCAGCGAGTATTCTCTTCGCTGAAAAGAAGCGACAATGTGCCGACGCGTGCAGCCTAAAACTCTGCGAATTCTCCCTTGAAACGTGTTCATCGACGTAGAGTTAATTGGCAAAGTGAAACCAACCAATTGGACGGCTCATCATGTCATTTCCTGCGAGCCCTAAGGCAGCAGATGGCCCTGTAATCCACGCTGAAGGCCAACTGTGAAGCCCCATCTTCGTGCAAGGACTGTGAAGAATCTTCCGATGACTCCTCGTGCGCGCCCCTGGGGACTGCACGCATGAGAAAAGTGTCGCAAAAGCACTGTCGGCAATTCCTGTCAGCATAACCTATTCTGTGGCCTCTGATTTCCAAAACTAAAGTGGTCAGGAGAGATCTAGAGTGCCGCCTTAAGGCTGTGCTCAACGGCGATTGGAGTCTCGATGGTCTGCTTTAGACCACAAAAGGTTGACTTAAGCTATGTTCCAAATTCCAAACTGAATGAGTGCGTGAATTTGGCATGCGAATCAAATTGGCCACGATACAGGTACCGATGCCATTTTGCCGGCCGATACTCTTCTTGAATCGATAAGCTTCGGGATTCTCACCCGGATAGATGCTGCCAAGTTTGCAAACCGGAAAACCGTGCTGATTCAGCTCTTCGATACACCGCCAGTGCAATATGTAGGACCTATTGCTTTTCACACCGCCATCGCTCGTTGGCCCGAAATGGGAAACCACCATCCCTTCGAATGCAATGCAGATCACGCCGGCGCAAGTGGAATCCCCTGAACGGTCGAGCAGGATATTCAACTACCTGTCATCCGGCAACTGGAATTTCATCGGTAGTCGCAGTTTCAATATGATGGAGGTGCGTCGTGGTAGGGAGGTAAGAATCACGCAGCTTTCTTTTGATCGGGGGCTCCCGTTTCAACGATTGCCACAAGGTTGTCGACAATCATTCTCAAGGTGTGGGACTGACGATCGGTGGGTACCCGTCTTCGCGTCTTGTCCGGCATCTTAATCTTCCTGCGAACATCGGAGGCCTTTTCCAGGAGAACCAGACGGCCATTTTGCTCAAGGTATCGGTCAACAGCGCCAATCTTTCCCCGGAACACGCTGTAGACAGGCACGCCCAGGGCCGCCGCTTCCCGGTTCATCGTACCGCCGCCGCTGATGGCGAGATCGGAACTCCAGAGCAAGCTAAGGCCATTGACTGCATGCTCTGAAATAATCATCTTGCACTTGGCAAATAGCTCAGGCCAGAGCGCTCTTGCGGACGCTTCCTGCTTCTCGTTCCGTGGCAGAAGGACGATCCGCGCGCCATATCGCTCAGCGACAAAGTCTATTGCCGCGCGAAAAAGCTCGTCGCTCTCTGGCGTGTAGTAATGGGCCTCATCGGCGGGCGGGCGGGCGGTAACGACAAAATCGTCTTCCCTCAACCCTAAGCGGGCTCGGAGGTTTGGATCGGGCTTGAACTCCGGAACATAGACATCCTCTTTGATTCCCTGATATTTAAGAACCCGGCGACGATCAAACTGAATCGCGGAATCAGGTATAACCGCAGGTACCATCACCCAATCTGGACGTAACCCCTTGATTTTCTTAGTAAACTCGTAATCCCAAAGGGAAAATGATGGAATCCCCAGCAGAGAAGCTGCCATCACCAGCGAGCGGGACCCGTGGGCCACCGCAAGGCGCACGTTCTTCCCTCTAATCAGAAAGGCCAGTTGCAAGGCGCGAAAGCAGGTCCCTGCTATTTTTGCCAGCTTGTGCTTGCCGTAGTGGCGCCCGACGAAGGTGCACTGCAACTTGAAGAGCTTGACGAGATCGCGTACCTGGAAGCAATCCCGTGCCGTCAGCACCACTGGATAACCTAATTCCTCAAGTTCCCTGATGATGGGCACGAAAAAAGGAACATGGGGCGAGTTGTCCATGTCGATCCAAATCCTCGCCTTTGTCTTTCTGTGACTTTTCGACTTAGGAGCCATATGTCCTTCTTCATTCCGCATGAAGGGTCCCTCCAATGAAGACGGGCAGCCATTCTCGACCGGGAACAAGCTGCTGTTACCGATCGAGGGCGAAAATACCCTAAGAAAAGTATGTTTAAGAGGAGATCAGGCAGCAGCCTCACGACTTTCGTCTGAAGCCAGCTCCATCGCAAATTGCTGCAGCCGCGTCACGACAACGCTTTGTTGCTCGTTCCTGAGCCCCGGGAACATGGGGAGCGAGAGTATCTCTGAGGCAACATTCTCGGCAACCGTGAAATCACCGGGCTTGTAACCCAGGTACTGATACGCCTTCTGAAGATGCAGTGGAATCGGGTAGTGGATGCCGGTCCCGACCCCTGCCATAGCAAGGTGCTTCATCGCTTCCTCGCGCTGTGCAATTCGGACAACGAAAAGGTGGTAGATCGCCCAGGTCCAATCCGGTTCGTGCGGCAGGACAACGGCCTGGCTGTCGGCTTCGAAGAGGTCACGATAATGACGGGCAGCAGCACGGCGCTTCTCATTCCACTCCGCAAGGTGCCGCAGCTTGATGCGCAGGATCCCGGCCTGGATCGAATCCAGCCTGCCGTTGTAACCTTCCATATCGTGATAATACTTTTTCGCCTGACCGTGGTCGCGCAGCATTCGGATCTTTTGCGCCAGTTCACGATCGTTGGTGGTGACGGCACCGCCTTCTCCACAAGCGCCCAAGTTCTTTCCGGGGTAAAAACTGAAGGCAGCCGCCTTTCCCATTGATCCGGCCTTCATCCACCGGTTCGCTTTGCGCGAAAAATATCCCGCGCCATGCGCCTGGCAGGCGTCTTCAATCACCAGCAAGCCGTAACGTTCCGCTAAAGCAAGGATGGAATCCATGTCCGCAGGCTGGCCGTAGAGGTGGACCGGAATAACAGCCTTCACGGTTTTCCCCGTTTCCTTGTCAAAGAGCCGGCCGGTTCTGCGATCCCGCCCGCATTTATGCTCCAGGAATTCCGCGAGCTTAATCGCATGCATGTTATAGGTCTTTTCATCGACGTCAACGAACCGGGGCAAAGCCCCTGCCTGTGTAATGGCTTCTGCCGTTGCGATAAAGGTATTGGGAACCGTTATGGCGGCGTCACCAGGAGCAACCCCCGCAGCAATCAAGGCAAATCGCAGGGCATCGGTACCGCTGTTCACGCCCACGCAATAATCGGTGTCGCAAAATTCGGCGAACTCGGCCTCAAACTGCTCGACTTCCGGGCCGCCGACAAATCCGGAGGTCTTTAGCGCGCGCCTGAAAACCTGTACAAGTTCGTCTTCCAGTTCTGCGTGCAATCCACTCAAGTCAAGAAATGGTACTTTACAGGCTGTGCTCATTGTTTCCTCCCATTGCAATCGATCTCAGAAATCTTGCAGGACTGCCGACGACGATGGCGTTAGCCGCAACGTCTTTGGTTACAACAGCTCCGGCCCCAATGATAGCGTTCTCCCCAATCGTCACATTCGAAAGGATGGTGGAGCCTGACCCGATCGACGCCCCCTTCTTGACCAGTGTCCTTTCCACTTTCCAGTCTTTTTCAGTTTGCAGAGAACCATCTCGGTTTGTTGCACGCGGGTACGTATCGTTGATGAACGTCACGCCGTGTCCGATGAAAACGTAATCCTCGATGGTCACCCCTTCACAGATAAAGGTATGGCTTGAAATCTTGCAGCACTTTCCAATCTGGGCATTCTTCTGGACTTCCACGAATGCGCCGATCTTGGTTTCGTCGCCGATCTCGCAGCCATAAAGATTGACAAACTTGGAGATCTTCACGTCCTTGCCAAGTTTGACGTCAGGGGCAACACAGATGAAGTCACTCATAGGAGGACAGCCTTCCCCTTGGCTTTCAAAGATGTTTCAGCAGCTTCCAGCATCCTCACGACGCGCAAGCCCGCCTCACCGTCATTAAAGGGTTTCTTGTCGTTTTTGATGCAATCGACAAAGTAGGACAATTCAGATCGCAGGGCTTCACACTGGTCAACCTTGGGCGCCCACATGTCACCCGACCGATAGCTGACCAGCAGGTCGTAAACGCCCTGTCCACCCTTCACCTGAATACCTTTGTCGTAGATCTTGATCTTCTCATCCACCTCCAGGTCATTCCAGACGACCATCCTCTTCTCACCGCCAATCAGGGTGGTCCGGACCTTGACCGGCGACAGCCAGTTGACGTTCACATGGGCAATCATGTTGTCTGGGAAATAGATCGTGATGAAGGCAACATCTTCAAGCCCGTTGAGATGCCGCTCACCCGTGGCGATGATGGCCTCAGGGTCCTTCTGGATCAGATAATCGAGGATCGAAAGATCGTGCGGGGCAAGGTCCCACACGACATTCACGTCATGTTGGAAGAGCCCCAGGTTTACCCGCATCGAGTCGTAGTAGTAAAGGGTGCCCAACATCCCGTCATCGATCAACTGGCGGATCTTCCGGACAGCGCCCGTGAACAGGAACGTATGATCCACCATGATCATCCTGTGGTTTCTCTCAGCAATCTCGATAAGTCGTTCAGCCTCGGCGACGGTGCGCGTAAACGGTTTCTCTACAAAGACGTGCTTCCCGTTTTCAAGCGCTGCTTTCGCAAGCTCAAAATGTGTCCATACCGGGGAAACCACCGCCACGGCATCAACATCGTGCATAGAAAAAAGGTCAGCCGTATTGTCAAAAAGCTTCACGCCGTGGTTTATACCGCCTGCACGCCGCAAAGCAGCCGGACTCTTGTCGCAAATCGCCGCAACGTGGACATCCTCCAGAGCGTGGAAATTCCTTACGATATTGGGGCCCCAGTAGCCGTAACCGATCACTCCAACTTCCATCATGCTGCACCCCCGCCCTGTTCAGGGCCTCTTATTAGCCAAAGTCAGACCCAAACGCGTCATCCTTTAAGGCGCTGCCCTTTTTGCGCCCGCGCACGTCACACAGACGCTGCAGCGCCAGCCATCCTTAAGCCAAGATCGTGCATTGTGTTCATCAGTACTGATTGACTTATCAAGTCAGGGCAGGAAAATATGGCTTCAATATGCACCGTCACCAGAAATCATGGCGCGTGGCGTAGCAAATAGAATTTTCAGATCGAGCCAGATCGACCATGATCTGGCGTATTGCAGGTCGAGGCGGACCATGTCATTAAAGGTCGTCCGGCTGCGGCCTCGCACTTGCCACAAACCGGTGAGGCCCGGTTTAACTTCAAAAACCCGCCTCCGATGCCAGAAGTCATAGTATTCAAATTCATAGGGGATCGGGGGACGCGGCCCAACCAGCGACATCTCACCCCTGAGAACATTCCAGAACTGAGGGAACTCATCGAGACTGGTCTTCCGCAGAAATCTGCCTATTCGAGTCACCCGCGGGTCGTACTGGATTTTATAGACGGGCGCAGGACCGGAAGAGCCCTCCTCTCCCGCGATGAACCGTTTGATGTACTCCTTGTGCACATTCAAGTCGTTGTCCTGATACATCGTACGCAATTTTAGAAAGACGAATGGCACACCGTGATAGCCAACCCGCAACTGACGGAAAAAGACCGGC
>JAJYJL010000077.1 GCA_021789565.1 Acidobacteriota bacterium | reverse complement strand
ATTACCTTGCGCAGGGTTTCCAGGCGGTCCAGTCGATCGAGAATGTCTTTTTCCAAGGCCGCGCCTTCGCGGTCGCGCATGGTGTTGAGAGTTTCGAGCGCGCTCTCCATTCCCGGTTCCAGGATCTTTCGGACGGTGGCCAATTCCTTCTCGGTCAGTCCGTTCTCGTTCGAAAGCACTCCCGGAATTCTCAAAAGCTGCACAACGTCCGCCTCGCCAGCTGAGCCTAGTTCCTCCCGAACCTCCCGGCACACCGCAACGTAAGCTTTCAGCAATTCGCGGTTCACCTTCAATTCTTCGGCGCCCGTTCTTTCCAGGCTGACAGCGACTTCCACGTGGCCACGGATGACGTTTTGCTTCACGATCCGGCGCAGCGCAGGTTCCAGGGGGATGAGTTCCGGGGGCAAACGGAACTGCAAATCAAGAAAGCGGTGATTGACCGACTTGACGGCGACGTTCAGCGAGAAACTGCCGTCTTCCTTCCGCACCTTGCTGTAACCTGTCATGCTTCGCACCATCTGCGCTTATGCCACCATCCTCACCAGAGTATCCCCGGCATCAATCCCACGCGCCGGCCGTTGCTCGCGAATTCAAGCTTCAGCATCCACAAATTGGAGTTCGTGCAGTCGCTGGTAAATTCCGCCGCGAGTCACCAGGTCTTCGTGCGTGCCGACCTCAGATACTGTTCCGCGGTCCAACACCACGATGCGGTCAGCGCGACGGACCGTGCTGAGCCGGTGCGCGATCACCAGAACTGTCCGGCCCGCCATCAGGTTCCCCAGGGCCTTTTGCACCAGCGCCTCGGATTCCGTGTCGAGTTCAGAGGTCGCCTCGTCCAGAATGAGTATTGGAGAATTCTTCAGCAACGCGCGGGCTATCGCCAGCCGCTGCCGCTGTCCTCCAGAGAGGCGCTGGCCGCGTTCGCCGATCACTCCCTGGTACTGCCTGGGCCGTTCAAGGATGAAATCATGTGCCAGGGCGGCACGGGCGGCGTCCTCCACCTGGGACCGGGTTCGTGACCCGTTACCATAGCAGATGTTGTTGAAAATAGTATCGTTAAAAAGAATCGTCCCCTGCGTGACCATGCCAATCTGGGAGCGCAAAGAACCTAGTTTGACATCGCGCACGTCATGGCCATCGATCGTCAGCTGTCCGCGAGTAATGTCGTAGAACCTGGGAAGCAGGCTGGCCAGGGTCGTTTTTCCGGCGCCGCTCGAGCCCACCAAGGCCACGACCTCACCCTTGTGGATTCGCAGATTGACGTCCTGCAGCAGCGGCACACCCGGCTCATATTCAAAGTCCACATGATCGAAAACTATTTCGTGCTCGAATTCCGGCAGGTCGACGGCCTCGGGTTTCTCCGTCATATCAGGGATGACCTGCAGGAACTGGAACACCTGTTCGGAGGCCCCGACAGCCTGCTGGATGGCGTTGTTGACGCCCGTCAGGCGCTTGATCGGTTCATACATCTTGATCAGCGCATAAAGGAACACAAGGAAACCGCCCATCGTCTGCGCGTGGTGGAGAATCTCATTACGTTCGTAGAGCAGGAGCCCGGCGACCGTAATTGCTCCCAGCAGTTCCATCAGCGGAGACGTTACGGCCTGCGCCCGCACCCATCTCATGTTCGTATGGAGCAGTTTGTGGGTCGCCGCCTTAAACCTGGCCACCTCAAAATGTTCCATGACGAAAGCCTTCACAATGCCTATGCCGGTGAAGGTTTCCTGAACAAGGTTGTTAATGTCCGCCATCCTGTCCTGGCTGGAGCGGCTGGACCGGCGGATCGATCGCCCGATATTCGCCGAAGGAAGCACAACCAGGGGCACCAGCACCAGCGAAACCAGCGCCAGTTTCCAATCGACGGAAAAGATAACGGCAAGCAATCCAATCAGCGTGAAGGAGTATCTCAGGAAGTCCGCGGACACCTGCGAAACCGCATACTGGATCTTGTCGGTGTCGTTGCTGATCGCCGACATCAAACGCCCGGTGGGGTTCCGTTTGAAAAAGGCCATCGACTGCTGAACGATCTTGGCATAAAGCTGGTTGCGCAGATTGCGAACGGCAGACTGTCCGATGAAATTGATACTGACCGTGGCCGTGTACTGCGAGATGCCTTTTACAATTGACACCACGATAATCGACAGGGCCACCACAGTCCAAACGTTGTGGATGTGGCCGGGAAAGAAGTCGTGCAGGTAAATCTCGTGATGGTTCCAGGGAAGCTTGAAAAGGCTGATGCCCGACGCATCAGCGCCAGGCTTGAGGACGTTGTCGCCGACGGGCTTGATGAGAAGGGCGGTAATCGCCTCGCAAGCGCCCACCACCGCCATCAGGACAACAGCCATGGCAAAGCGCAGTCTGTAAGGTCTGAGAAATCCTAACAGGTGTTGAACTTGGCTCATCCGGCGTCCTACCCACAGGCTGGAGAGCCCGCCGGGCGTGGAAAATAAAATCTTAAACTTCGCTGAAAGCGAAGTCAAGCCATCAGGCTACACGCGGGCTCCTGACGGTATACTGTATCACATAAGCAATTTATTGAAAACAGAAGCCTTATCTGGAATTTTTGGTGCGTTCCTGCTGTTGCCTGATTCAGATCAGCTCCATGGCCAGGGCCGCGGCTCCGTACAAGGGGGAAAAGTTCTTCAGTTCCGCCTGGACGACCCTGGTGGAATGTTTGAGCTTTGGCGCTGCGAGTTCGTCGAGAAACTCATGTACAGGGTCCAGCAAGACCCGCCCCGCGAGCGCCACACCGCCTCCCAGAATGATTATATCGGGATTCAGTATGCGGATGGCCATCAGGAGCGCTCTGGCCAGAGCGCAGGTTGCCTCGCGGACGATCACCAGTGCGCCCTCTTCGCCTTCGCCAGCAGCACGAAAGACCGCTTCCGCTGTAATCTGCTCGGGGTCGCCCGAGGAAAACTCGATGGTTCTGGCCAGGATTTCCGGCTTTCTTCGGGCCAGCCCGCGGCCACGCAGACCGATCGCCGTCCCGGAACAGACGGTTTCCAGGCAGCCGCGCCCTCCACAAGAGCACAAGTTGCCCGCGTCAGAGACCTGGATGTGCCCCATCTCCCCGGCCATGGAATCCTTGCCGCGATGCACCATTCCCCCGCACACCAGGCCCCCGCCGATGCCCGTGCTGATGGTGAGATACAGGAGCGATTCCGCGCCGCGCCCGGCACCGTAGCGGAATTCGCCGAGCGCCCCGGCATTGGCATCGTTGTCGATGCGACACTTGAGGCCGAGATTGCCCTCGACCCATTGCGCCAGCTCAAAACTGCGCCAGCCAGAGACGTGCATCGAGTTCACCCGCTGCTGCCTGTAATCAACCGGACCGCCAAAGCTGATACCACAGGCACGCACGGGCAGGTCCGATTTGGCGAGAAATTCCTGCCCCCGCCCGCGTATCTCGTTCAGCATCCAATCGCGCCCGCCGGAAGCTTCCGTCCGGCCCTCCGTGAGAAGCAGCCGGCGGCCGGCGGAATCAAAGAGCGCCATGCGGAATTGGGTTCCACCAATATCAACTGCCAGCACATTGTTCATCTGTTTGCGGATCTTTCAATAATCCGGGCTGCCCGGGCCAAAAGCTTCGGAAAGGCTGATGTTTTCAGGCCGCGTGGTTCTGCCGGAGGTCACGGTGGGCCACCTTGACCTTGTAGCCTTCTTCTTCCAGAAGCTCACCGATATGCTCGGAAAGCGCCACGGACCGGTGTCTTCCTCCGGTGCAGCCGACTGCGATCGTCAGGTAGCTCTTGCCTTCGCGGACGTAGTGCGGAAGCAGGAATAAGAGCAGGTCCGAAAGGCGGCTGATAAATTCGGCGGTCTGGGTCTGGGATTCCACGTATTCCCTGACTTCCGGGTCGAGCCCGGATTTCTCACGCAGGCTTGTAATGTAGTTGGGGTTGGGTAGAAACCGAACATCAAAAACCAGATCGGCATCCTGCGGCACCCCGTGCTTGAAGCCAAACGACAGGACGGAAATCAGCATCGTCTTGCGCTGGCGGCCACCAAACCGGTCCTGAATCAGCTGCCGAAGTTCGTGCCCGTTCATCCGGCTGGTATCGATTACAGTGTCGGCAAGCCGGCGCATGGGCTTGAGCAGCGAGCGTTCCAGGCGGACGCCTTCACGGACCGGCAGGTTGCGGCCCAGGGGGTGCGGGCGGCGGGTTTCTTCAAACCTGTGGATCAGCGCTTCGTCGGAAGCTTCAAGAAAAAGCAATACCACTTTCAGCCCTTCGCGGCCCAGGCGCTGATACGCCACAGGAAGCTGGCTGAGGGTCTCGCCCTCGCGAATGTCAACCACTACGGCCGAACGCGGGATATGGCTGCCGGGAGCAGCGCACATGTCGGCAAACTTGGGAATCAGGCCAATCGGCAGGTTATCAACGCAGTAGAATCCCAGATCCTCAAAGGCTTTCAGCGCTGAGCCTTTGCCCGAGCCGCTAAGACCTGTGATGAGAACGAGCCGTCGAGTTCCTTTTTTGGAATGGACCTTCTTCATGCGCAGTACAAAGGTTCTTCTGACTGTCGCCCCTGAATCAGGACAAAATCAAAGGCCGCAAAAGCGGCGATCCGCGCTACCCCCTTCGCACACCTCGCAAACAACCGCGGTGGAAGCGAAACCCCAATTCCCTGCTGTTTTCGGGTCTTAAGATTCTGGTTCTATCAGTCCGAGCTTTCCATCAAGGCGGCGATAAACAACATTCACCCGTTCACTCTCGGCATTGCGAAAGACAACAAGCCCGTTCCGGGTGGCCGCCAGGGACTCGATCGCCTCGTCAAGCGTCATGGGCTTGACCGGTAGCCGCTCCGATTCGATCGGGACGCGTTCTTCATGGTCCACCCTGCTGCTCTGGAAAACATTCAGCAGAATATTTGAAGTCGGTTTGGGGCGGCGCTTCTTTGTTCGCCTTCGCTCAAGGCGCCGCAGCGCCTGACGCTCCAGCTTGTCGAGAGCACCCTTGATGGCGCTTCGAGCGTCGTCTGCTTCCATGACACTGACAAGGGTCTGGTCGCGAAAGGCTGCGGTGATCTCAGCCGTATGGAACCGCTTTTCCGCCGTCAGGATGACATGCAGTTTGGGTTGGCCGGGAAGCAGTTTTTCAAGCTTTCTCAGCCGTTCGTGAGTGTATTCCCGCAACCCGGAAGTGACAATCACCTGACGTCCCGTGAAATCAACATCCATAACAGCACCTCCTTTGACCGTCTTTCGAATTGGCGATGCAGCAGGATTGTTCATCCCTTAACTCGGCGCTGGTGAGTACTGGGGATCTTCATGTCCTCGCGGTATTTGGCAACCGTGCGGCGGGTCACATTGAATCCCTGTTGTTGCAGATGTTGCATGATGGCTTCGTCAGTAAGCGGTTGGGCGGGGGCTTCCTCTTCAATCATCTTCTTCACGATCCTCTTCAGTCGGATCAGAGAGGTATTGCCTCCCTGCGGCCCCTGCACGGATTCAGAAAAGAAATAGCGAAGCTCGTAGACCCCCTGCGGAGTGTGCGCGTACTTATTAGCGACCGCGCGGCTGACCGTGGAGGGGTGGACGCCAACTTCCTCGGCCACCTCTTTAATCATCATCGGCCGCAGATAATCGATCCCCTTCTCAAGGAAATCCCCCTGGCGGCGAATAATGGACTCGCACACGCGCACAATCGTATGCTTGCGCTGTTCGATGTTCTTGATGAGCTGAAGGGCTGAGTTGCAGCGCTCTTTCACATAGCTTCGCACTTCGCGTGTCGCTGCCCCGTCAGCGAGCAGCCGCCGGTAGTGCCGGCTCAGGCGCAACTGGGGCAGCCCGTCTTCATTCAGCCGCACTTCATAACCGCTGCTTGTCTTCACAATAAAGACGTCGGGCTCAATCAATTGAGGCTGCGTCTTGTTGTAGCGCTGCCCGGGCCGCGGATCAAGCTTGCGGATGATCTCGATGGCCTTCTCAACAGCAGGAACTGGTCGGTCAAGCGCGCGGGCGATTTCACGATAATGCTTGTTCTGCAGCAGTTTCAGATGGTCGGAAACAATCTGTGCTGCAAGCGTGCTTTCAGGGGCCATGGTGCGAAGCTGTATCAGCAGGCATTCACGCACATCCCTTGCCGCAACGCCGAGCGGATCAAACTCCTGGACCATGGCCAGCGCCGAATCAACATCGGCCGGATTATGCTCGCCGGTCCGGGCGATCTCTTCCACTGTAGTCGTGAGGTACCCATCCTCGTTCAGGTTTCCAATGATCGATTCCGCAGCGCTCCGGACTCCATCCGAACATTTCGAAACGCTCAACTGCCATTCCAGATGGTCCGTTAATGACGATGGCTGAGAAAGGAAGTTTTCGAAGGAGGCCTTTTCATAAACTTCACCCGCCGGGGCCTTGAATCCCGGGTCGAGGTAATCGCGGAAAAACGAGCCAAAATCAATCTCTTCAAAGGAATCCCGATTGCCATTTTCAACGTGGTTCTCGCCGCGAGGGACCTCTGCGCTTCCATTCGCGTCAGCCTTTAGAGAGACCTCTTCAACCGTGGGAGCATCCTCCGGGACCTCTTCGAGGACAGGGTTGGCGATCATCTCCTCGTTGATCATTTCGCGCAGCTCCAGCCTGTTCAGCGCCAGCACGCTGACCATCTGGACAAGGCCGGGCGTCAGGATCTGCTTCTGCGCGACCTTGAGGCTCAGACCGATTCTTGGTTGGGTTCCACCCATCAGACTACCAGTTTGAAGTTATCGCCGAGATAAATCCTCTTCACTTCTGAGTCGTTCCCGAGTTCTTCCGGCGATCCAGTTCGGAAGATCCTTCCATTGTTAATGATGTACGCCCGATCCGTCACGCGCAAGGTTTCGCGCACGTTATGGTCTGTGACCAATACCCCGATGCCACTTTCTTTCAACCGCACGATAATTTCCTGGATGTCCAGTACGGTCAAAGGGTCGATGCCGGAAAACGGCTCATCTAGAAGTATAAACGATGGCGAGATGACGAGCGAACGCGCAATTTCCACGCGGCGCCTTTCGCCGCCCGAAAGCAGGTACCCGTGGCTCCGCCTTACTTGCTGCAAACCAAGCTCTTCAAGCAATTCTTCAAGGCGTTCACGCCGCTGGTGCGCGTTCAGCGGAAGGGTCTCAAGAACGGCCAGGATATTTTCTTCTACCGTCAGTTTGCGGAAGATCGAAGGTTCCTGGGGCAGGTAGCTGATCCCGCTCCTCGCCCTCAGATACATCGGAAATTCCGTGATGTCCGACTCGTCGAAGACCACCTGGCCGGAGTCCGGGCTGAGCAGGCCGACAATTATATAAAAGGTGGTTGTCTTGCCCGCCCCGTTCGGACCCAGCAGGCCAACGACTTCGCCCTGAGCAATAGTCAGGCTGATGTTGTCAACAACCTTGCGACCTTTGTACGCCTTTGTCAGGTCAACCGTGGAGAGAATATGCATCGTCGCTCACTGCGCGACACGGTGTTTGGATACTGCCGGGGAATTGGCGCTCCCATCAACGAGCAACCTATCATTGTGAATATAGAAAGTCAAACGTTGCCCCGTCATCGATCCCTTCTCCGTGTCGTAAACTGTCGGCGGCCCTCCCGTCATTACAACCTTTCCGGCCTGTGCATCGTAAACAGCGTTCTCACCCATAGCATACCGCATTGGCTGCGTAATCTTCACGTCTCCTTCGGCTACCGCGCGGTCCACTTCAGAATCCCCCTGCTTCTTGACGGAGGAAAAATAAACATCCAGCCGGTCAGCCTGAATACGGGTGTCCTCGGTGTCCATCTCGACATGTCCGGCGTAGCGAGCCTGCCGGCCGGCATCAAAGTACTCCAACCGGTCAGCCCGGACAATCAGGGGGCTGGGACCCGACTGGCGTGCCCTTCCTGCAGCGGCATTCGCCGGCGCGGGCTGCAAATGAGATGTTACCACTCGTGAGTTCGTACTCACGCGGCGTTCACTCTTATAAACATCCAGCGAGGGCGACTCGATCACGTCGGTCCCTCGCCACGCGCGAACATGTCCTTCGTAGTGGACCACCTGACTGCGGCGGTCGGCAACCATGCGGTCAGCCACTACGTTCGTGGGGAGCAGTTCAGGGTTCCGAGGATCAGTATGAAGGGCATGCACGCCGCCGATGCCTTCAGCGGTATCCGATGCGAGCAGGATCACTATCTGGTCTGCCCGTGCTCGCGTGCTGGAGTCCCAAACTTCCGGGTGCCCGGTCAAAATCAGTTTTTGCTCGCGAGCCAGATCCTGGCCATTTTCGCTCTTGGCCTCCAAATCTCCATTTCGGAAGCGGAAATCGCCATTCTGCTCGACCGATTGGACGACTTCAGTGGCCGGATCAAAAGTCGCCACCATTTCACTTGCCGTCGAAACTGCCGGAACCTGGCTCTTTGAGTTCTTTGACTGTGCGAAGACTATTTTCGTTCCGCCTGTTCCGCGAAGCGACTCGAGGCGGCTGGCGGAATCAAATGTCATGAAAAACCTGGAGGCAGTCACGGTCCGGTCACCAGCTTCGGAACTCTGAGGATATAGAACCAGCGTTCCAGGCCCCCCAGTTGCTGCCTCTCTAAGGTTCTTGCCATTGGGCCAAAACGAGAACTGGATCTTATCCGTGGCAAGGTCTTCGCTGGAAATTTTCCCGCCGAGCGCCCGGGATCCGGCAGCACTGTTCTGCGGCCCGTGCCTTTGATTAATTCTCAGGTGGACCCGCCCCATGGCCACGCCATCGGCCGGCGCGTGAGTGGCGGGATCAAAGTTCAATGTCACTTCGCGGGCATCGAGGTTGGTGAGGGTCCCGCCCTGCGTGGACACACCCCGCACGTTACCCGCCGCCACCAGCTTGCTGAGCCGGCCGTTCGAGGGGTCAAGATAACCTCTGAACACGTCGGACTGCAGGCTGAGTTGGCCGTCCGTCGTGCTGTCCAGCGCGTGAGCGTTGCCTTCCAGCAACACTTCCTCAACACGGTTGTCAGGGTTCAAGGAAATCGAACCCTTGTTCGCGTTCACTGTCCGATTGCCCTGCCGGAATTTCACGGGTCCCCAGAGTTGTACTCCTTCATCCGACCCCGCATAGCGCAGCCGGCTGGCAGAGAGTTCAATGGGCGCTCCCGGCCGGCGACCTTTTGTGGGTTGGAATATCGCCTGTACTTCCTGTTTCAGGATGATCTCGCCTCTGTCGGTGCCGTAGCTGAGTCCACGCGCCGACCCCGAAACATCTCCCGAATGGAAGCGCGCCGGAGTGTCGGTCTCGAGTTGTGTGCCGTGATCGGTAGAACTCACTTTGGACGTCTTGATATAGACAGGCTGCCGCGCAGGGTTTGCATCTGCAGGTTTTTGATTGATGGGCTGGCCGGGCTTTGAAGCCAGGTCCCGTATCTGGCTGGGCGTGGCGTTCAGCACGAGTTCAACATCCCCGGGCGTTGAAAGGTTACCCGTTTCAGGATCGTATTCTCCCTCGGCAGTCTTCATGACGTCGGACCGCTTTCCCGACCGGCCGAAGAACTCGACGTAAACATCCTTCAGTACTGTTGCGCCGCTTTCCTTGTAGGCAAGAGTGCGAGCAGCATGAATGACAAACAGCCGTTGCCCTTTATCGGAGCGGGTAAAGGTGACTCCGGAAAGCTGCTGATTGACGTTCTTTGGAAGCTCGGGAGGTTTGGGCAGCGGCGTCTGCTGGATTGCCTTGCCATGCCAGTAAGTCCACAAGACAATCGCAACGGTAACCGCCAGTCCCGCGCCAGCCAGGATACTGACCCAGCGCTTGCCCCGCACGTGTCGTTGGATACTGTTGTTCACAATCCCGCGTTCATCCCTCCCTCCGGCTATTTTAAGCCCCGGAGGGGAAGTATACTCTTTAGATTCGTGGAAGCTGATCGGCGTCTAACTAAAAGCCGAGACGTGTTCGGGTAATTTTTTCCCACTGTGCCGAAATTGAACACAAATGCAAAAAAAAAAGGAAATTAAAAGTTTAGAATTTAACCAATTTCATTATAATCAATAATTTACAAAACTGGCAAGAAATTGTCCCAAAAATCCCAAACGTCCCATTTTCGGGCGTCCCGGCCCTATGTAGCCTACTCATATAAGCTCTGGCACCTGCCGGCCCCTTGGCGCGCGGCCGGCCCTGGTGCCGGCCTTGCAGTGTCTGTGGTTATGCGAAGCGAGGAACAACAGCGCACAGTTGCGCGCGGAGTGCGTTAATCTGCGGTGCTTTCTTTACGAACAGAGGCCGCCAAGTTGAAGATCAATTCTGATGCACTGCCCACCGTCGAACCCCGACAAGCCTCGGGTCGAGAGAGACGAGACAGTCTTCGACACCAATGGGCGCTACTGCCGGGGGGCGGCCGGCTCAGATCGAACTGATGTGAATCGAGCCGCCGCTTGTATGCAGCAGGAGCGTTGGTCCGCCCGAGCCGAGCGTACCGTGCAGGTGTGAATGTGAAATGGCGCCCTGCACTTTCATGGACAGATCGGTTGAGACGGAGCCGCCGGAGGTGGAAGCGTCAATATTCAGATTGGCCGCAGGATCGAGCCCCACCCGGATCGAGCCGCCTGAAGTGTCAAGTTCGCCTCCCTGGCTGTTGCCACGCGCGAGCATCGCCCGGATTGACCCGCCCGAAGTGTGAGCGTTTACGTGACCCGTCAAGCCGTCAATGTGGATGGAGCCGCCGCTGGTTCGCGCCTCCAACGACCCGTCCTGGGAATTCACGGTGACGCCGCCTCCGGACGTGCGCGCCACAACATCTCCGTGAACGCCGGAAGCCTCGATGGAACCGCCTGAAGTTTCCAGGCGCTGTTCGCCCTGAAGCGATGAGACCTTCACCGATCCGCCGCCGGTCCTGACGCTGACGCGCGTCTGCGCCGGCACCGTCACATCAAAGTGCAGATTGACGTTCGAAAACCATTGGAAGCCCTTCTTTCGCGCCGTCACTCGCACCACGTTATTGCTTGAATCGAAATCGAGACTGTACACAGACTGCAAATCGTCGCGGTTTGAAGTGACGACGATCCTGGCGCCCGGTGAATTCGAACCCGTCACTGTAACGCTCCCCGAGTCCGACTGCAGCACAAATTCGCCGCCCGGCGCGAGCGTCATTGTCTTTTCAATGCGCGAATCGGCGCACGCCGCAACGCTCATCGCCACCAGGGCAACCATCAGCAAGCCTATACTTCTCGTTTTCATAGCCTCCTCCGCATTCGGACGGCCCCACTAAAAAAGAATACGCGCCAGCAGCGGCAAATGTTCTAGTCTTTGTCGGGTTTTTTGCGGGCAGAGCAGGCGACAGGGTGAGGAGTGTTTGTTGTAGCGGCGGTGTCCCCACCGCCGATCTTTGATGCGAAAGGGCAGGAGTTTACTCGTGCCGATGAAGCATGCCACCGAACACCGGCTTTAGCCGCTGTGCCTTGTCTCCAGAAATTATCCGACCCACCCACGGGCTGAAGCCCCTTAAAGGCAGGATTCCATCATAGCGCCTGACGGCGTGGTCCGCAGCAGTACTGTTTGAAAATTGCGGCCGCGAGTCTTTTTCAACACCACGCGGCATGCCCTGCCGGAGGGCCTTATGGGCGGGCCTCAAACACCAGATTAAACGGCGTCTGCGCGGCCCGTCGAAAACGGGTGAAGCCCGCGGCTGTTACCACACTCTGAATACGCTTCTCTCCTGCCTGCGCGCCGAGAGCTGCGCCCACTTCCTGCGCCAGCGATGCCGGGGTACAGATCATCGTGGATGCGGCATAGAAGATTCGGCCCACGGGGTTGTGATTCTGTTCCGGCCTGTCCCCGGCGAAGGGTTCCACGATCATCCAGGTCCCTTCAGGCTTCAGGGTGGAGAGGACGTGCTGTGCGGCGCCCGTCGGATCGCCCATGTCGTGCAGGCAATCAAAAAAAGTAACGAGGTCGTACCCTCCGTTCCTGGGATAGCTTTTTGCGCTTGCGACCTCAAACGTGATCTGGTCCAGCAGCCCGTCGCGCCCTGCCACGTGGCGCGCGTACTCGATGGAGCCGCTGTGATAGTCGAAGCCGTAGAATCGCGATTTGGGGAATGCCCTGGCCATCAGCATCGTGGACGCGCCGTGCCCGCAGCCCACGTCTGCAACCGCTGCGCCCGCAGCGAGCTTGGCACGGACATCGTCAAGCGCCGGAATCCAGGCGCTGAGAAGATTGTTCTCATAGTTCGGCCGGAAAAAACGCTCCGTGCCGAAGAACAGGTTGGCATCGTGCTCGTGCCAGCCGACGCCTTCGCCGGTCCGGAATGCCTGCGTAATTTTCGGTTCGTCTTTGAAACAGGCGGAGATGATGTGAAAGGCCCCAGGGAGATCCAGCACCGTAAGGGCAAATGCCTGCTCAGCCGGCAACTGGTATTGCTGCGTTCCAGCATCGTAGCTGACGTACCCGCTGGCCGCATTGGCGTCCAGCCACTCGCGGACATACCGTTCGGCAGTGCCAGTCCGGGCTGCCAGTTCTGCAGGAGTCAGCCACCCCGCTCCTGCCATTGCTTTATACAGCCCCAGCTTGTCTCCCACTACCACCAGCGTCGCGTGCATGGCGGCGCCCATATCTGCGACCGCCTTTTCCATAAAGGCGTCCAGACGGGACTCGTCCGGTTCGAGAGTTTTAGGCGGTGTAGCCATGATTCCCCCTTTTTGTCGTCGAAGCCCTGTTGAGCCGGAATTTCTATTATCGACTCCGGCCCGACCGACAACATACACCCGGTTGACAACATACACCCGACCGCCACTGAATGCAACCCTCAATGGGGTTTGCAGCTCTCCGTGTGTCAGAAGGCCCCTGCAAGGCGTCAGTTTCCATTGGCCGCGAGCTTACAAGCCGGGAACCCGGGCCTATTTCGGCCTCGAGCTGTGACACTTCTTACGTCTCCGCGCCTCCCTGTGACTGAAGTCCGCTCAGCCGGTCACCGGCCTTACCCCGCCGGCAAGGCTAGCAACTCGATCCGCCGTACCATGGCGCGGCGAAGAGCCGCCGCGTCAAGTGGCCTTCCGCCAGCAGGAGCCAGTAATACCGGGCATGTTTCAGGAACCTCCCGCCCGTCTTCACCAGCCGCTGCTGCAGGCTGGTCAGCGACCACTTGTCGATTCTCT
>JAJYJL010000076.1 GCA_021789565.1 Acidobacteriota bacterium | reverse complement strand
CCTTCTTCCACTTCGATGAAAGCTCCGAAGTCCGTAAAGTGGCGGACGCGGCCCTTCACTACGGTCCCTGCGCCCATCCGTTTGCTGATGCCATCCCACGGATCGGGCAGCGCCTGTCGCAGGCTGAGGGATATTCGCCGCTGCTCGGGATTGACCTCCAGAATTGCGACTTCGGCCATTTCACCAGGCTTCAAAATTTTTGAAGGGTGACGAAGCCGTCTTGTCCAGCTCATCTCGGAAATGTGGATCAGTCCCTCGACGCCCGGCTGCAATTCCACGAAAGCTCCGTAATCGGTCACGCTGACAACTTTGCCCGTAACATGGTCAGCAGCATGGAACTGGGTAGTCACGTTTTCCCACGGGTCCGCAGTCAACTGTTTCATTCCCAGGGAGACCCGCTCCTTCTCCCGGTCGAATTTGAGCACCTTGACTTCGACTTCCTGACCGGCCTGCACAACTTCTGAAGGATGTGTCACGCGTGTCCACGAGAGGTCTGTCATATGCAGCAGCCCATCGATTCCGCCCAGGTCCACGAAGGCTCCGTAATCGGTCAGGTTTTTCACCCGGCCGGTCAGAACGGCTCCCTCAACAAGATGCTCCATCAGCACGGCTTTCTTCCGGTTGGTTTCTTCTTCCAGGAGTTTCCGGCGGCTGACCACAACGTTGTCCCGTTTGCGATTCAGCTTGATGACCTTGCACTCGATTTCCTGGCCGATCCACTCTTCCAGCGTCGGATGGGGTTTCAGGTCCGCCTGGGAAGCGGGCATAAATGCATGGACTCCAATGTTGACCTCGAGCCCACCTTTAACCCGCTGCACCACGCGCCCGCGGACAGGCTGTTCTTCGTAGAATGCGCGCTCAATTTCTTCCCACACTTCTTCCTGCAGCGCTTTGCGGCGAGAGACCACGGCCGTTCCGGTGAGCTCATCAAACTTCTCGACCAGGACACCGACGAACTGGCCTGCCTCGACGTTCAGCGCGCCGTCTTCGGAGGCAAACTCCATGCGGGGGATAACGGCCTCGCATTTCAGACCCAGATCAACCACCACCTCTTCGCCGGTCACGTTTACAACGTAGCCCCGGACGATCTCACCCACGGCCAGCGTGGGGGCCGCTTCCATGCTTTCCATCAGGTTTTCAACCTCGGCCATGCCAAAGTTTTCGTCCTCAGACTCTTGTTCGTTTTCGTTGCTTGCAGCCGGTTCAGATCTGGAGGGCTCTTCGGCGACAGCGGCAACTGGCGGTGCTTCAGATTCGGCCGTGGATTCGTCCAGACCCTCAGAAGTTTGAGGAATGGACGGTTCCTCAGCCTCGGGCTCGGCCACGGATTCGCCGGCACCCTCAGTGGACAAAGCGGCAGGCGGGTTTTTGTCGCTGGCCACCGGAGTTTGCACGAGTTCTTCTTCGGGTTGGGCCTGGGTCTGGGTATCGACGTGTTCTGTCGTATCCCTGCGCGAAGCAGCGTCTACACTGCCCTGTGCCTCAGGTGAAATGATGACCTCACCTGAGTTGAGGTGATTTTCCTGCGAAGACATGAACTTACCTCCCTGCCCTTACCCAACGCATGTTCCGACTGAGACTGTATTTTACCGTTCCCTGAAAAGTGAAGTCAAACTAATCAATGGACTTGGCAGGAACTATTTTCTACTCAATATGGAACCTGAACCCGGCCTGCTTGATAGCCTTGCGGTAATCATCCGATTTCATTTCGACAAGCTTGCACATTTCATAGAGCCGTGAAGAAAGGGTAGGACCCAGTTGTGCCAGAGAGCGGTCGATTTCCGGGATTGTCTCGCCCGATGGCTCGCGGACTTCACGCCGCCTGGCGCGCCCTGATGAGGACGAGAGGGTGGTGGTAATCAGCGTGACCCTCTTATTATTATAACGCGAACTGATGATGTGTGCCAGCGTTTCCCGGACCCAGTCGGTTGGGTCCGATGCCGCCAGGTCGTCAAGCATCAGGACTTCCACGTCCAGGACGGGTCCCAGGACACGCAGTTCCGAAGTATGCGAAACCGGGTTGTAGCTATCCCGGATGTCTTTCAGCAGCTTCAGAAAGTCGTAATACAGGCACGGGACGTTCTTCCGTACCATCAACTCCCTCAGCACCGCGACGCCCAGGTGGGTCTTGCCCACACCCGTGGGCCCCGCAAACAGCAGACCGAAGTCCGTGGGGTATTCTTCCACAAGTTTCTGCGAGTAGAGCTTGGCGGCCACCAGGCTGCGGTTGGGCTGCCCCGTTCGCGGATCCTTGCGAATGTCAAAGTTTTCAAAGGCGCAGTGCTCGTAGCGGCGCGGTATTTGCGCTGCCTTCAGCAGTGACTCGGAATGCTGGGCCTTCTCGCACTCGCACCGCGCCACGAGGCGCATGCCGTCTCTTTCCACCGGCCGCCAGCCCGTTCCTCCGCAGTGGGGACAATCCTTTCTGGCCATTGAGCAACCCGTAGCTGATTCTAAAACACTTGGAGCAAAAAGCGGAAAGGAATAAGACTGGAGCACCCTGAACGTTCAATCCAGCGACCGAGTGATCTGCTGTGCCGCAGGTCTCAATTCAGGAGTGGTGCTCAGTGTTTTTCTCTTGAACGTTGCATTCGGATCAGGTAAGGCGGGACAATCCGGACAAGCGCATTCTGCACATTCTCCGATGTTTCGCCGGCGTGGGCCATGATTTGCTGCTCCACGTATTTGACAAATGCCTGCATCTCTTTCCGCATTTCTTCCATGCGCTTTCGCATGTTCAGAATGATTTCCACCCCGGCCAGATTGACTCCCAGATCCCGCGTCAGGCTCAGGATAGTTTCCAGTGCTTCCAGATCTTCGTCCGTGTAGAGGCGGGTATTGCCTTCGCTCCGCGACGGGATCAGCAATCCTTCACGCTCATACAGGCGCAGTGTCTGCGGATGAATGTCGTACATTTCCGCCACGGCACTGATCATGTAGCCTGCTTTGCCACGGGTTTTTCGACCTCGCTTTGCCATTGTCTCTTCCAGCGCCCCGGTGCGGGCCGCTTGCCTCTACCTATGGACGTCGAAATACTTCCGCAAATCAACTCGAATATCAGCCGGGTTCAGCCGGTCAAGTTCGCGCAGAATTTCCTTGCTGCGCTCGTCAGCCACTCGCGGAACCCTGATTTCAACCTCTACAAACTGGTCTCCCCGCTGGTTCGCGCGAAGCGAGGGAGCGCCTTTGCCGCGGATGCGCAATTTCTGCCCGCCCTGAGTGCCCGGAGGAATCCGTATTGTTGTGGGCCCGTCAATAGTTGGAACCTCGACCTTGGTTCCCAATGCCGCCTCGGTGACACTAATTGGGACCTTCACGTAGAAATTGTCACCTTTGCGATCGAAGAATGGGTGGGCCTCAACATCGGTCAGAATGAACAGGTCGCCCGGAGGTCCCCCGTGGGCGCTGGCGTTGCCTTTGCCGGGCACACGGACACGTGAACCCGTGTCAACTCCCGGCGGGATTCTTACTTCAAATGTTTCCGGTTTGCGAATATTTCCCGTCCCGTGGCAGGTCGGGCAGCGGTTCTGTTGACGTCCAGTGCCGTTGCACTGGGGGCAGGTCATGGAAAAACGCATGACGCCTGCCGCCCGCTGGGCTTTGCCGCTTCCGCCGCAGGCTGGGCACGGCACCGCAGGTCCGCCGCGGGTCCCTTTGCCCTTGCAGGAGCCGCAAACCTCTTCTCTTCCAATGGTTATCCGCACCTGTGTTCCACGGATGGCATCCCAGAATCCCAGATGCATGTGGTGTTCAATGTCGCGCCCGCGAATTGGACCCTCAGGCACCTCCTGCCCTTCGCTACGCGCGAAAATCTGGGAGAAGATGTCACGGAAGGATGAGCCGAAACCCGCCGAATGCTCTTCCTGTGGTGTGAAGTTGGAAAAATCAAAGCCTGAGAAATCAACGCTCGGGCCGCCTCCGGCTGTCGTGTCCGGGCCCCGGGCATACGCCTCATAGGCACTGGCGGGAATGTTGTCGGAGTAGAATCCGAACTGGTCGTAAATCTTCCGCTTCTTGTCGTCGCTGAGGACGTTGTACGCTTCCTGGATTTCTTTGAACTTCTCTTCAGCCTGATTGTTGCCGGGGTTGACGTCGGGATGATACTTTCTGGCGAGCCTTCGATAAGCCTTTCGAATTTGATCGGCCTTGGCCTTGCGGTCTACTCCCAGCGCGCCATAGTAATCCTTCTGTTTGGTTCCTGCCGACATGCCAGTTTTCCTTTTTGATATGCTGCCCTGCCACGTTGGTTGCGACCGCAGCCTCCTGTGCGGAAGGATGACGACAAGGTAAATGTCCTGAATCCCTGGGGTGGAGCGGGATGCGCAATCTTTGCACCCCGCTTCCACCACGCTGAATCCGGACTTCCGGAGCCTCAGTTCATGCTCGTTTTAAGAATGGGACCCAGGTGGTCGGGGCATCGGGAGGCGATCCAGGATTCAAGCTGCCTGCGGATTTCTTCGGCAGCGGGGGAATTGCTGACCGGGTTGTCAATCTGGATCTCCATGAATTGCCTCACATGACAAGTGGGACATTCAATGCCCACCTGCGCCCGGTGTGCCAGACCCTCGTCCTGTTCCTGCTGCTGCAGTTCGTGTTGTTCCATTGGAGCGCCTCCCTTCTACCCGAAATGGCCTTCATTTTCTTAGATGCACCATGGGGTATCAGGCCGTCCGATTAGTTTTTGTTTTTGTCGTCTCCTTCAACAACTTCAGCATCGATGACTTCTCCTTTGCCTTTCCCTTCGGCATCGCCGCCGGCCGCGCCGGCCTGTCCGGACTCACCCCCACCCGCCGGTGGCGGCGGGGTAGATGCTTCCCCGGACTGCTGCTTGTACATGGCCTCGGCCAACTTGTGGGAGGCTGCCGTCAGGCGTTCCACGGCAGGGTTGATGGCTTCAACCTTGCCTTCCTGAATGGCCTTCTTGGCCTCTTCCACCGCCTCCTCAATGTTCTTGGCGTCCTCCGCTGAAATCTTCTCGCGGTTTTCCTTCAGAGTCTTTTCCACGGAGTAGACCAGTGAGTCGGCCCGGTTCTTTACTTCCACCTCTTCCTTGTAGCGGCGGTCTTCATCGGCGTGGAGCTCGGCTTCTTTATTCATCCGTTCCACTTCTTCTTTGGAAAGGCCACTGGACGATGTGATGGTGATCTTCTGTTCCCGGTTGGTTCCAAGGTCCTTAGCCGCCACGTTCAGGATGCCGTTGGCATCAATGTCGAACGTCACTTCAATCTGCGGAATTCCGCGCATGGCCGGCGGTATGCCAACCAGGTGGAACTTGCCGAGCGTCCGGTTGTCCTTGGCGCTGGGGCGTTCACCCTGCAGCACGTGAATTTCAACCGAAGTCTGATTGTCTGCAGCCGTTGAAAACGTTTCGGTCTTCCGGGTCGGAATCGTGGTGTTGCGCTGAATGAGAGGCGTCATTACTCCGCCCAGGGTTTCAACGCCCAGGGTCAGCGGGGTTACGTCAAGCAGCAGCAGGTCTTTCACTTCGCCGCCCAGCACCCCGGCTTGCACCGCGGCCCCAATGGCCACCACCTCATCCGGATTCACTCCCTTGTGCGGCTCCTTGCCGTTGAACAGGTCCTTCACAATCTGCTGGACGCGAGGGATGCGGGTCGATCCGCCCACCAGCACCACTTCGTCGATCTTGCTGGGATCGACGCCGGCGTCTTTCAGCGCTTGCTTGACAGGACCCACTGAACGCTGGAAGATGTCTTCGCACATCTGCTCAAAACGTGACCGCGTTAACTTCAGGCTCAGATGTTTGGGGCCGGAAGCGTCTGCGGTAATAAACGGGAGATTAACTTCCGTCTCCAGCACCGTGGAAAGCTCCATCTTGGCCTTCTCAGCCGCTTCCTTCAGCCGCTGAAGCGCCATCCGGTCCTTCGCCAGATCGATGCCCTGGTCCTTGCGGAACTCGTCCACGATCCAGTCGATCACGCGCTTGTCGATGTCGTCGCCGCCCAGATGCGTGTCGCCGTTGGTCGATTTCACTTCCACCACGCCTTCGCCGACCTCAAGGATCGAGATGTCGAACGTTCCGCCGCCGAAGTCGTAGACGGCGATGGTTTCGTCCTTCTTCTTGTCAAGACCATAGGCCAGCGCCGCCGCGGTCGGCTCGTTCACAATCCGCAGCACTTCAAGCCCTGCAATCTTGCCCGCATCCTTGGTTGCCTGCCGCTGGCTGTCGTTGAAATACGCCGGGACCGTAACCACCGCCTGGGTCACGCTTTCGCCCAAATACTCCGCGGCGGCGTCCCGCATCTTCTGCAGGATCATGGCTGAAATTTCCGGCGGCGAGTACTCTTTGCCCAGCGCCACCACCCGGCAGTCTCCACTCGTCCCTGCAACCACCTTGTACGGAACGGTCTTGATCTCCGCCTGGACTTCGTTAAAACGCCGGCCCATAAAGCGTTTGATCGAGTAGATCGTGTTCTCGGGGTTCGTGATAGCCTGGCGTTTGGCCACCTGGCCCACCAATCGCTCGCCGCTCTTTGTGAACGCCACCACCGAGGGGGTGGTGCGGCCGCCCTCCGGGTTCGTAATGACCTTGGGATCGCCACCCTCCATCACCGCAACAACTGAGTTGGTAGTGCCCAGGTCAATGCCAATAATCTTTCCCATTGCGGATGCCTCCGTTAAGAAACTTGAAAAGTCCGGTCGACTCCTTCATGAAATTCCTGCTCACTTGCCTTATATCCACACTAAGCTTAGATGCATAACCGTTATTTTAGTTCCAGCATATAATAAAGTCTTAGTGTATTATTGTCAATATATATTTATAAGCCATTATTATACATGGGCTAGACCGTTTTACAATCCTTGACAGATTACCACTCAAGGACCAAGTGATTTTAGGGATGGCCTCCCGGTGGCCGCCATCAGCCGCCAGGCGTGCCCTGATATTTCTTCGTGTAGTAAACTAATGATTTAAGCGCAACTTTGTCGATAGGAGAGGCCATATCATGCCCAAGAAGAAGAGCGAGCGCAAGTACACGCCGCAACATGCGGCTTCCGGAGTGTCGGCGAACCTGCCTGAGATTGAGACCTGGGAGAACAATTACCGGGGCTACGAAATCACCATCACGATTCCGGAATACACATCAATCTGTCCCCGCACCCATTTGCCGGACTTTGGAACCGTCACCATCCATTATCTTCCTGACAAGCTTTGTCTGGAACTCAAGTCGCTGAAATACTACATTCTTGCCTACCGAAACCTGGGTATCTTCTATGAGAATGCCGTCAATCGCATCCTTGATGATGCTGCCCGGGCGTGCCGCCCCAAGTGGGCGGTCGTCCGCGGTGAGTTCGCAACCCGGGGCGGCATGCACACCATGGTTGAGGCTCGTTTTCCCCGCAAATCGCGGTGAAGAATGTTTCTCGGACATTCCGGAAGCCCGGGGACCTCATTTGAGGATGGCGGCAAACCTGTCTTTGTTGGCCTCGACCCAGGGCTCGAAACGCTGTATCTCCGGATAGAGTGCCAGGGACTGTTCGAGGTCGGCCTGCCGATTGGGAATAAACAGCCGGTTGTACTCGAACATGTTGGCCAGGTCTTCGGCGCCTGGAAAGCCCAGTTTGGCAAAAACTTCGCGAGGGATGTAGCGGTAGATGATTTTCTTGCCGAGCACGCGTGACATAATCCCGGCATACGTGCCGCAAGGCAGGTCGTCGCCCACAATTCCCACGGTCTGGTCGCGGAATTCTTCAAGCCGGTCGAAAATTGTGGCAACCACACCGCCTACGTCTTCCACGCTGACCGCAGCCAGAGGCGTGTCTCCTTGTGGGAATCCGAAGAGGTACGATCCGTCTTCCTGCAGTTTGGGCGGAAAAAAATCGAGAAAGTTCTCATAATAAAAGGCCACGTGCGCGTAGGTGGCGGGCAGTTTAAGGCTGCGCGCGTACTCTTCCATTCTGGCTTTCAGGTCGAAGTGAGGAACCTCGAGTTTCCCCTGCGAAAGTTTTTGTGCGGGAGGGAGAGTGCTGAAGACAAAATGCCTGACCTCTGATTCTTTTACAGCATCAATCAGGTTCTTTCCATGGAAGGCCTCCTTTTCGAAATGTTCCCAGAAATTGGTCACGCCGAATACTCCATAGCAGTCTTTCATTGCCGCCTTGAGGCTTTCCGCGTCGCCGAGGTCGCCGCGAACGGTTTCCGCGCCGGCTTGCACCAGCGCGGTGGCCCTTTCCGACTCCGACTTTCGGGTCAGGCACCGAACCTTGAACTTGCCGCCCTTCAGCAGATGCCGAACGACGCTGCCTCCCTGCGCGCCAGTTGCTCCTGTTACCAGAATCGTTTTTTCGTCTGCCATCGCTTGCACTCCTGCTCTTGTTGGAATTGTAACTGGATAAACGCCCCGGCGAACCGGGAAACTCCAGTGCCCGTAAAGCGCTCAACCGTTTGTTAAGATGGTCTGGCGTGTCGCGCCGTTGCAGGGAATCTCCAGCGCCGCACCCGGCCCGCGTTGACGTGAACAAAATCGGAGACGGGATAGATTCCCACGCCGCCGTCGTGCAGCGGCAGGGCGCCCTGTTGCAGGGAAGTCAAGCGGCATCCTGGGATGCGGTTGTCCACTGCTTTGTCCTCGATGTGCATTCTGCGCGCGGCCGCCGCAACCGATCCCAGCCGGATGAAATCGCGACGATTCACGACTCGGCAACGGCCGGCAGGGCCCTGGCGTACAACATTCTCCATGAAGTCCCTCAGGGTGCCTGGACTGCAGGCAGGCTTACATTTTCAACCAGTCCGCGTTGCTCCCGAATTGCCCTTCGGACTTCCCGCCAGTCTATCATGGATTCGGCGCCAGCGGCCGCTGCCATCTGTTGGGCGGCGGTGAGGGGATTTTCCGCTTTCCTGCAGATGTCCGGGTGGACTTAAAGGTAATGAACAACGCCCGGCAGGCGGGCCGGCAGAGCGGGTTCGAACACAATCTTGACGGGGTCCTGATGGGGGCCTTCTCAAGAAAGGTGGCGATATTTCCCGGCAGCAGCCGGACGCAGCCGTGCGTTTGCAATGGATAGATGCTGGCCTAATGGGGGATAGTGCCTTTCAGGGAGAGACCTCGCCTTGGATTGTCGAAAGTCCCTGGGTGGCCAGCGTGTGGCTGGAGCGTCCGTTCAAGTGGCGCGGACAACAAAGGCCGTCATGTCATCGTATTGGCGGCGCTGGCCGGTAAAGGCACGGACGCTTGTGAGCAATCGCTGCAAAGTGCCTTCGGCGCTCTCCCGCGGAGAGGTCTTCAGAAGATCAATGACCTGCCGCTCGCCGAATTCTTCTTCACGCTCGTTCACCGCTTCGATCAGCCCGTCGGAATAAATCAGCAGCAGGTCGCCGGCAGCAAGCGTAATCTCGGTGGAAAGATAGGGCGCGTTCCGGTCGATTCCCAGGGGAAGGTCGCCGTCATCCAGACGCTCGAATTGTCCTGAAGCTCGCACGAGGAAAGGCGCATTGTGTCCCGCACGCACATAGGCGAGCACCCGTCTGGCAGGATCATATTCAGCAAGAACGCCGTGGTAAAGCGCCGGCCATCCAGACTATGGGCGCAGCAATAGCGGTTCATGCGCTTGACGATCTCTGTCAATGAGGCGGCCGGCGAAGCCACGGAGCGCAGGCTGGCGTGGAACGTAGCCATCAGCAACGCTGCCGGAACGCTCTTGCCCGCCACGTCCGCAACCACCAGCAACAAGGGATTATCCTTGCCCGGCGGCTGGTCCGGATCGAGCGCAAAGGCGTCGTAGTAGTCGCCGCCCACCGTGTTGGCAGGCTGAGAGCTGAAGGCAAGGTCAAGCCCTGGCACGCGCGGCGGAGTGTTCGGAGCCAGCCAGTGCTGGATTTCGCGGGCGATCTCGAGGTCGCGCCTCATGATCACGCGGTCGGCCAGTTCCATCGCCAGCAGGAATATCAACATGGCCATCGGAAGCAGAGGAGAAACTCGTGATCCACCCTGGCCGCCGTTCCCTTGGGGGAGTGAGAGGATTCCCAGCAGCAGCGCGATCAGCAGAAAAACGCGCCGGGCCGGAGAAAGCTTCAGGAGCATGGCCCAGAACAGCGCGCTGCAGCTCTTGCAAAATCGTCGGAAACGCGACTCGCGCTTCAGCGCGTCCCAGTCAACCTCGCGGCCATAGAGGGTGTAGCTGTCTTTGGCTTCCGAGAAAAACTGCGTCCACAGGACCCGAATCTCCAGACCTTCGCTCACCCGCTGCCAGAAGTCCCTCAGCCGTCGCATCATTTAAGTGAAAACTTGCCGGAACGTCTCGCGCCCGGCCTCTTCCTGTTGCTGAACGAGACCGCCGTTGCACTTGATTATACGCCGCTGGCACGCCAACAGTTTCGCAGGTTTTGATCAAAGCTCGCAGACTTATCCACCCCGCAAAGCGCAGGACTGAAGTGAATCATAACCCTCCGCGAAGTGCGCTGTCTGATGCTCGCGTGGTAAGATCGTCCCCATGACATCAGGGATCCCGCACGCCATTCTGCTGATTTCATGCCCCGACCGGAGAGGTCTGGTGGCACGTATTTCCGATTTTGTTTTCAAGAACAATGGGAACATCCTGCACGCCGACGAGCACATTGACGACGAGGTGGGCCTGTTCCTGATGCGCATCGAGTGGGACCTGGGGGGGTTCAATCTTGAGCGCGATTCGATCCGAACTGCGCTACAGCCGCTGGCGCGTGAGCTTGCGTTCAACTGGCAAATGCATTTCTCCGATGAACGACCCCGTGGGGCCATCTTCGTCTCCAAATATGACCACCGCCTGCAGGACCTGCTTTACCGATGCCAGGCGGGCGAACTCGCGGCCGATTTTTCCCTGGTGGTCAGCAATCATCCGGATTTGCGGAACCTTGTGGAAAGCCATGGGCTGGAATTCCTGGTATACCCCGTAACTGCGGAAAACAAAAGTGCGCAGGGAAATGCCGTGCGTGCGGAACTGGAGCGTCGCAACATCAGCCTCATCGTGCTGGCCCGCTATATGCAAATCCTTACGGAAGATTTTGTGCGGCATTACCCGAACTGCATCATCAACATTCACCATTCGTTTCTTCCGGCTTTTGCCGGACCCCGTCCCTACCATCAGGCCTACCGGCGAGGCGTCAAGCTGATTGGAGCCACCAGCCATTACGTCACCGCGGAGCTCGACGGCGGCCCCATCATTTCCCAGGACGCTGCTCGAATCAGCCACCGCGATTCCGTCCAGGACCTCATTCGCAAAGGACGCGACCTGGAAAGAGTGGTCCTGGCCCGGGCCGTGCGCGCCCACCTGGAACACCGCGTCCTGGTCTACAGCAACAAGACTGCCGTTTTTGATTAGGCAAACTCCCCCGAGCCGTGCTGCATTGGCGCACGTTGCGCGGCTCCACGGACTGCTGTGCTTACATCCGGTTGTTAATTTTGTGGTGACGGCGGTGGCGCCGGTGAAGGCGGAGGTGAAGCGGGTGGCGCGGGGGGCAGCGGTTTTGCCGAAGGTGAAACCGGCTTCGGCGGTCCTGGGGGCAAGGGTTTGGCCGCTTCGCGGTTTTTCCTCAACTCCAGTCGCTCCGATTCTAACAGTTCGCGGGTTTGTTCAAGCTGCTTCCGAGCGGCCTGCAACTCATCCTGGGCCTGCTTCAACTGCTGCCGGACTTCCGCACTGTTGAGCTTCTGGGCCCCCGCAATCTGCGCTTGCTTTGTAGCCTCTTCGAACTTCCGGCGCATTTCGGGAGTGTTCATTTTCTGAAGCTGCTCAATCTGCTTCTGCATCCGCTCACGCATTTCCGGAGTGCTCAGCTTCTGGAGTTGCTTCATCTGCTCCTGCAATCGCTGGCGCATCTCCGGGGTATTCAGCTTCGCGAGCTGCTCCATCTGCTTCTGCATCCGCTCACGCATTTCCGGTGTATTCAGCTTCTGGAGCTGCTTCATTTGCTCTTCGATCTTGAGATTGATTTTTGCCTGCTCGATTTGTGGAGCAGCCATCTTTGCCATCTTCAGTTGCTTCATCGCCTGATCGACCTGGTGCTGGATTTTTTGCTGATTGAGGTTTGTATTGTGGTCGTTGTTCGTATTCGTGGAGGCGTTCGGGCTTTCCTGGGGCTGCGGGTCAGATGTGATGGCGGGAGTCTGAGGGGCAGGATCCGCTTTCTTGTGATCGTAGTATATGTAGGAGACCTCCACCATGACCTTCACGGGGACAGGGACTTCATCCCGCATCCCCGGCTTGAACTTCCAGGTTCGGACCGTTTTCAGTGCGCTTTCATCCAGCCCCTTCCCTAAAGGCTTGGATTTTTCCTGAACTTCGACGACCTTTCCTTTGGTGTCGATCACCGCCCAAAGAACTATCGTGCCGTTGAGATGGGCCTTCTTTGCCTCAGGCGTGTAAGGCGGTTCCGGTTTGTAGATAGGTATGGGTGCACTGACATTCTTTCCGACTTTATAAACCCTGCCGATCTTTCGGCCTGGCTCGCCTTCCGCCGTCACTGCGTTTTCAGGCAGGGCAGTGTCTGTGGCACCGGGAGCCTGTGGTGTCACTGGAGCAGAAGCCTCGGTGGACGTCTCGGCATGAGGAGCGGAAGTCTTGAGCGGAAAAGTCCACACCAGCGTCGCTCCCGCAATCAGCAGGGTCACGGCAGCCGTCAAAATCGAAACGGTCAATCGTTTGCGGGACATGTGGACCTCCTTCATCATCAGCGCCACCCGCTCGGCAAGCTGGTTTTCACGCAGGAAAAGCGGGGCCGGCAGGCTCTCGGCCAGTTGCTTTTGCCCGGCCATTTCCAGCAGGGCTTTCAGATAAGGCCGCCGGGCGTTGCTGCGCCGGACGGCTTCAGCGTCCACTACCTGCTCGCGGCTGAGGCGCGCGCTGCGCACCACCCACCAGAGCGGCAGGTGGAACCAGAGCGGGGTGAGCACCAGTTCTTCAAACATATTCCACAACCAGTCGCGGCGCTCCACGTGCAGCAGCTCGTGCAGCGCAACGGCCTTCTGCGTTGCGGGTTCCATCTGCAGGAAGCGGGCAGGGAAGAGAATTGCCGGACGGAAGAAACCGAAGGTTGCGGGCGTCGGAATCTGGCGGGAAATGAAGAACGCTGGAAACACGGGCACGAGGCG
>JAJYJL010001040.1 GCA_021789565.1 Acidobacteriota bacterium | reverse complement strand
CCGCATCAAACAGTGGGGGTTTGATGGCGTAGAGCTTTTTCTTTCGCCGCAAGAACCTGCTGATATTACTGCGGTCAAGAACATCCTCGACGAGCTTCATCTTGAGCGAACCACATGCAGCGTTATTCCGAAGGAGACCAACCTGATAAGTGCCCGGCCTGAGGTGCGCAAGCTCGGTTCAAAGTTCCTTCTGCAGTGCATAGAGCGAACGGCGGAACTTGGCGCGCGCCTTATCTGCGGGCCGCTCTATGCCGGACTCGGAGTGATGACGGGAAAGCGAAGGACCGAGGATGAGTGGAAATGGGCTGCCGAGAGCCTTCATGTTGCCGCCCGACGCGGGCAAGAGCTGGGGGTTACACTCTGCATAGAACCTTTAAACCGCTTTGAAACATACTTTCTCAATACCCTAAGCGATGCGGTTGAATTAATCCATTTCATCGGCGAGCCAAATGTGCGGATTCACTTTGATACGTTTCATGCCAATATCGAGGAGCGGAATCTGAGAGATTCGATTCTCGCTACTGGAAAAGATATTGGCCACGTGCACATTTCTGAGAACGACCGAGGTATTCCTGGCACAGGCCATGTCGATTGGCAGGGGACATTCTCGGCGCTCAAGGAGAGCGGCTTCGAGGGATGGTTAACGATTGAGTCCTTTGCGCAGCCTGAGCCGGAATTGGCGGCTGCGGCTGCTATATGGCGGGATCTCGCTCCTTCCGGCGACGAGTTGGCCCGTCAGGGACTCGCCTTTATCAGGGAAATGAGCCGGAAGTGCGGCATCGAGTAGACGCTTGAAAGTCCCCGCTTGTCATGATTGCGCGTATTAGCCGGGAGGCGAACTCTAGCCGTTTTCACATGGGGACACGCACGTGAAAGACCGTCCAAAAATAGGGACTCCGGAGGTGTACCGGCAATGAGTGGAAACTGTGAGCGAGCAAGAAGGAAGTTTCTGAAGTCCATAGGCCTTGGAGTGCCAACGACGTTCATGGGTTTATCCTCCGCCTCACGCACCGTTGCGGCAATTCCCGACCGGGTTACACAAAGGCAGGAGGGGGGCAAATCTGAAAAGATCATTGACCTTGGGTACGCTGTCGCGGGGGATGATGCCATCCCGTTCCGCAAGCACACGCTCGACCTGGGAATCAGCGAAACGGCTGCTGTCGTTGACATGAATGGAGACGGGAGGCTCGATATTATTTCAGGAGAGAACTGGTATGAGCAAGTGCCAACCCAACCTGACAGGGGTCCTCGTTTCATCAAGCACAAGTTTCGTAGCCTTCCCTATACTTTCGACTACCTCGAAGACCTGAGCGACCTGGTCATTGACGTAAACGGTGACGGCTACCCGGATGTGGTCACTTGCTCCTACTGGAGTCGGCCTCTCACTTGGTGGGAAAACCCTGGCGAGGCCGGCGGGCCTTGGCGGGAGCACATCATTGAGACCGGGTCTCCGGTGGAATTTGTTTTTCTAGTGGATATTCTCAATACTGGCAAGCCCCTTCAACTCCTCCCTCAATTCGGTGACAAGAACTTTCCCCTTACATGGTATGAACTGGCGGCGAAAGGGGCGGCCGATCCTTGGATCAAACATCAGGTCAGTCCGAATAGCTACGGGCATGGCATAGGTGCTGGCGACGTGAATGGCGATGGTCGCACCGATATCATTACTCCTCAAGGTTGGTTTGAAGCGCCTCCTGACCCTAGAAGTGGTGAATGGCGATTTCATCCCGAGTTCGACCTGGGCGTGGTCGGGTTCATCTACACGCACGATATTAACGGCGATGGCCTGCCAGATCTGGTAACTACTGCAGCGCACGGTTATGGGATTTTCTGGTATGAGCAAAAGAGAAATGCCAAGGGGAAACGCTATTGGGAGAAACACGTCATTGACGACGCTTGGTCGCAAGCGCACGCGATGACGTTGGCTGATTTGAACGGCGATGGTCGCATCGAGCTAGTAACAGGCAAACGCTACTATGCCCACGACCACGATCCGGGTGCCGATGAGCCATTGGGGGTTTACTGGTACGAATGCTTGAAAGGTGAAGGTCCACCACAGTGGAGGAGACATCTCATCGACTACAGCACGAGGGCAGGCGGGGGGATGCAGGTCGTTGTGGTGGACATTGACGGTGACGGCAAACAGGATATCGTGGTCGGAGGAAAGTCCGGCTTGTTTCTTTTTGAAAACCTTATGTGATCCGTTAGGAGACAGCCCGTGGTCCATACAGCATCCATCCTTAGAATTCCAAGTATGGTGCATGGAGTGTGAGTTGAAACAGCTTTTCAATTCATGATGAACGTGGCAGCAATGAAGCAATGGTATTTCTTAGAAGGAGCAGGCTTGAAGGCAGTGCTGAGTGAAAGTATCTAAGCTCGGGCCAATTTGTGGCTTGTGAGCTTGTGTCCCCGGCTGTGCCTGTGATCGGCGGGCTTTCGCTGGGCTGTTATGGGCTGCAGCCATGGCCTGTGCGGGTCCAGCCCAGACTCCAACGTCCACTAGCCCGGAACTCCCCACGCAAAACACCAAGAAGAAACCCGACAAATCGGGCGTGTGGCATCACTTCGGCGGGCCCGACAGCCCATCTGTAGCACCAGGGCAAAACGATCAGCGTACCGGGTTCCGCTTCGATACAAACCGGGCAGC
>JAJYJL010000075.1 GCA_021789565.1 Acidobacteriota bacterium | reverse complement strand
GGGCGGCAAGACCAAGCAGAAGATTCCGGTGTATGCCAGCCGGCTTTACAGCCAGCCTCTCGACGGTCTGGCCCGCGAAGTGCAGCAGTATAAAGACCAGGGCTATCGCGCCATGAAATTGCGGTTCGGGTGGGGCCCCGTGGATGGCGCGGCGGGGATGCAGAAGAACCTTGAACTGCTGCGGACTGCGCGGGAAGTGATTGGAGAAGAAATCGACCTGATGGCGGACGCCTACATGGGCTGGACGCTCGACTATGCCCGGCGAATGATTCCGCTGACGGCCAAATACAATCTGCGCTGGCTGGAAGAACCCGTGATTCCTGATGACATCGCAGGCTATGCGGCGCTGAAGGCCCTGAACGTGGTTCCGATCTCCGGCGGCGAACACGAGTTTACGATTTACGGCTTCCGGCAGCTTCTTGAGGCCAAGGCGATTGACTATATCCAGTTTGATACCAATCGCGTGGGTGGCATTACCCAGGCGAAGAAAATCCAGGCGATGGCGGAAGCTTTTGAAGTCCCTGTCATTCCGCACGCCGGCCAGATGCACAATTTCCACGTGGTGATGGCCAGCTACAACTCTCCCATGGCCGAGTTCTTCCCACCGGTCGATGTGGAAGTCGGCAACGAACTCTTCTGGTATATTTTTAAAGGCGAACCAATGCCCGTGGATGGTTACATCGAACTGAATGAGGACCTGCCCGGCCTCGGATTAACCATCGACGAAGAAGGGCTCAAGCGTTTTGACATTATCGAGTAGGCTGACTTCAGAACACCAGGTTTGCTGTTAAGGTTGAACCCAATTCCCGCTCAAAAGGATTGATTGGAATGAGTGAGCAGAATTTCTTCAGTTTGAAAGACCAGATCGCTATCGTTACCGGAGGAGGGCAGGGCATCGGCGAAGGTATTGTGCGCAGGCTGGCCGCGGCCGGCGCCCGCGTTGCGGTGCTGGACCTGAAATTAGACCTTGCCCGTTCCGTGGCGCAATCGACCGGCGGCGCAGGCGTTGAATGCGACGTCTCATCGGCTTCATCGGTCGAAAAAGCTTTCGGCGAAGTCCGCCGGCAGCTTGGGCCGATTGATATCCTGGTGAACAACGCCGGGATCGCCGGCAGAACTCTGCCGCTGACGGAATTGAACGAACAGGACCTCGACCAGGTTTACGCCGTGAACCTGAAGGGAGTTTTCCTGACCTGCAAGGCGGTGATCGGCGAGATGCTGGAGCGGAAATATGGACGCATCGTTAACGTTGCCTCCATCGCCGGCAAGGAAGGCAACCCGACGCTGGTCCCTTATTCAGCAACCAAAGCTGCGGTGATCTGCCTGACCAAGTCGCTGGCCAAGGAAGTTGCCGGTAAGGGCGATGTCACAGTCAACAGCATCGCGCCTGCGGTGGTCCAAACAAAAATTCTGGACAACGTTTCAAAGACGACGTTGGATTACATGCTCAGCAAGATTCCCATGGGGCGCACGGGCAGGATCGAAGAAATTGCCGCCCTCGTCCACTTCCTCGCTTCAAAGGAGTCGTCTTTTACCACGGGGCAGTGCTATGACATTTCCGGTGGACGCGCTACGTACTAAGCGGGTGGGCAAACGGCGCCAGTGCGTGGCGCTATTTATTTCGCTTCTGAGTTTTTTCCTGATCACTGAAGGAGCATGGCCCGCGTGCGCTCAACGTAAACCTGTCCCGCAGCAGACTCAGGAATCGAGCAATGCCGCCCGGCCTCCACGTGAAGTTTCCTGGAAGCTGCTGGGCGGAAATGTCCTGCACGACCAGAAGCGCATCTGGTTGTTTCCCAAGTCGCTGGCGAAGGGCAGGCACTGGTTGCCGACGCTTGGGGTGGTGGGCGCCACGGCAGGGCTGATTGCGCTCGACCCTCACGACACGCCTTACTTCCGTCGCACCGGGACCTTCAACTCTTTTAACAACGTGATGAGCAGCCGCAATGCCATTTGGGGGATGGCGTTGTTTCCGGCATCGGTTTACGGCCTGGGCCTTGCCCGGCACGATTCCTACTTGCAGAAGACGGTGCAATTATCGGCGGAGTCGGTCGCGGATTCCGAAATTCTGGCCCTGGTCATCAGAGATGTAGCTCAGCGCGTGCCGCCGAAGCAAATCGCCCCAAACGGTGATTTTTCCGACTCATTTTTCATGCGGCGCAAGGGCCCGTTTTATGTGGGCAATGGCGGATTTCCCTCCGGCCATACGATCGCAGCATTTTCCATTGCGACGATCTTCGCGGAGCGTTACCGGCGGCATCGCTGGGTGCCGTGGGTGGCATACGGGCTGGCAAGCCTGGTGGGCTTTTCGCGAATCACCCTCCAGGATCATTTCCCCTCAGACGTTTTTGCGGGAGCGGCGCTGGGCTTCACCATCAGCCATTTTGCGGTGCTGCGCCACTGAATCCGTTCGGCTCAGCGCGCCACGCTGGATGATTCGCCCTCGGCCACAAAGAGCGAGCGGAGTTTTTCCAGGTTGATGTCCTCAAAGCTCGGAACGGCCAGGTCGGCCAGCGGCGCCAGCCTTTCAATAGGGAAAGTTGAAGCGATGGCGACACACTTCATCCCGGCATTATTCACGGCGCCAATCCCCACGTAGGAATCTTCAAAAGCCACGGCGTCGGCCGGGTTGATGCCCAGATATTCCGCCGCCTTCAGATAAATCTCCGGGTCGGGCTTGGCGTGGGTCACATCGTCGCCGCTCACCATGGTTTGAAAATAGGGGCGGTAGCCCAGCGCGTCCACCACGAACTCAATATTGCTTCTCACTGCCGAAGAGGCCACCGCCATGGGAATCCCCGCCGCGTGGCATTCCCTGATCAGCGCATCGAGCCCCGGCAAGGGTCTGGCGTGCGGCTTGAAGACTTTGCGGAAGGTCTCTTCAATCTCTTCGCTCAGCCGGTGGGTTTCCTCGGGCGTCAGGTCCGGCCCCAGAAAATGCCGGAAGGCCGCGTCGTTCCGCGTGCCGAGAATCAACTCCGGTAATTCTTCTTCCTTGTAACTGATCTTGTGATGATCAAGGAATTCAACCCACTTTGCCAGGTGGTAAGGGTTGCTGTTCACCAATACGCCATCCATATCAAAAATGACTGCCGCAGGTAACTCGATTTGCCTTTGCATTCGCCTCCAGTAGTGGCCAAAAGTCCCAACCTTAAATTATGAACGAGGACGGCGAAAACGGGAAGGCGGAGCCTCAATTATGAGTTCTGAAGGATGAAGTATGAAACAAGGCCCACCGCCGACACGGCCCGGTGATTAAATTCCTGGGCCGCTACAGTAAACCACGAATGGAAAAACTCTGGCCGTGGTTGCGGGTGTGTGATTTCAATGTGCCGCGGTGTGCCGCCCAGTGATTCCGGCCTGTGGATATTTCTCTCCGGAAATTCGTCAGCCAGCATGATGGTCGAATTGCCAATTTTCAATTCGGCGTGACCAATTCTTCCATCGGGTTGCGGCATGCGAAATGTTTCTGTGGCCCCAAACGCCTGCTTGTAGAACTCAATCGCCTTCGCCGCCCCTTTGACGATGAGATACGACGTCACCGAGTGGTAGCCTTCCGGGTTGGGTCTCACGTTGTTGGCATTGGATACCCCTGTTCAAGCGATATATTGATTTTATGCCCCGATCTGTGTGCTGGAGAAACCTTCGCTATTGGGGAAATCATAACTCAGAATTCGGAACTCAGAACCTACAACTATTTTGGGACCGGGCGCAACGCCGTGAGGAGTTTTGCTGCCGGCAGCGTGTTGAGCACGTCTTTCTTTTCCAGCCAGCCGCGGCGCGCAGTGATCACGCCGTAGCGCATCAACTGGAAATGGTCGGGGTGGTGGGCGTCGGTTGAGATAATGACTTTCATGCCGCGCTCTTTAGCCAGCTTGACGTGCTGGGCTGAAAGGTCCAGCCGTTCCGGGTTGCCGTTCAATTCCAGAATGACCCCATGCTTTTTGGCGGAAGCAAAAACTTTTTCCACGTCGAACTGGAAGGGGTCGCGTCGCAGAATTTGGCGGCCTGTCGGGTGCCCCAGGATTCGCACGTAAGGATTTTCAAGGGCTTTCAGCAGGCGCGCGGTCATTTCTTCCGCAGGCATGTTCATGCGCGAGTGGACGCTGGCCAGCACGATGTCAAACTGCTTCAGCAAATCATCCGGATAATCGAGATGGCCATCGCCCATGATGTCCACTTCGGCGCCGGCCCAAATCTCAATGTCTTTCACTTTTTTGCGCGCAGCGTGGATGCGCTTGATGTTTTCAACGGCGCGTTTCTCGTCCAGGCCATTGGCGATGGTCACCGCTTTTGAGTGGTCAGTGATCAGGATGTACTCATAGCCCAGCTTTTTGGCGGCTTCGGCCATCTCTTCCACGCTGGCCTTACCGTCGGAAGCGGTGGTGTGCATCTGCAGATCGCCTTTGATGTCCTTCAGTTCAACGAGCTTCGGCAGCTTGCCCTTTTCCGCTGCTTCGATTTCTCCGTGGTCCTCCCGCAATTCCGGCGGAATCCACTGCAGGCCGAATTTCTTATAGACCTCTTCTTCCGTGCGGCTGGCCAGAACTTTTTCGCCCTCGAACAGACCGTATTCGCTCAGTTTCCAGCCCTGCTTTCTGGCGCGTTCACGCAGAGCGATGTTGTGCTCCTTGGAGCCGGTAAAATACATCAGCGCCGCGCCGCACTGCTCGCGCTCCAGCAGCCGGACGTCGACCTGCATGCCGTTCTTGAGCTTGACGCTGACCTTGTCTTCGCCCTTGCCCAGAATTTGTTCAACGCCGGAATACTTTGAGAAATGGTCCGCAGTCTTTGCGTGGTCTGTCCCCGTCACCAGCAGGTCGAGATCGCCCACGGTTTCGCGCCCACGGCGCAGCGAGCCGGCGGGCGTGACCTCTTCCACTTCTTTCTGCTTCTTCAGATACCGTGTCAACTCTTCTGCGGTTTCGAATGCGGTGTCCAGCCGGAAACGCCCGGCAGCACGCTGGAAAGTCTCAAGGGCCTTCAGAATGTTTTCTTCCGTTTTGGCGCTCATGCCGGGCAGTCCGTGCAACTTTCCCGCTTTGACTGCCTTCTCAAGGTCTTCAACGGTATTGACGCCCAGTTCCTTGTGGAACAGGCGGACCTTCTGCGGGCCCACTCCCTGCAACTCCAGAAGCTGCAAAAGGCTTCGTGGGACTTTTTTCAGCAGGTCCTGGTGATACTGGCATTTGCCGGTTTCCACCAATTCTTTGATCTTGCCGGCCAGGTCTTCTCCCACTCCGGGAATTTCGGTGAGTTTGCGTTTGGGGTCACGGGCCAAGTCCTCAGCGCGTTCGTGGAAGCCTTCAAGCGAACGCCGGGCGCGGTCATAGGCGGCGGCTTTAAAGGACCATTTCGGATCTTCCTGAAGAATCTTCATCACGTTGGAGATTTCTTCAAAAACGGCGGCAATTTCGTGATTTTCCATGATGGCCTCTTTCGCGCTGAAAATCTGGGGAGTGCCGGGCCAGCGGCCACAGATGCTTCCCGCCCCTCTGGCATCAGCCTCAGCAAGCAACTCAAAATTCTTCCGCTGACATTATGTTACCAGTTCCGGTTTGAAGTTGTTTCCTTGCGGGCGGCGCAGATGTTAGAATCGGCAGGCGTAATAACATGACGTTTCGCCGGCTTGGATTACAGGGCAAGATCGTCCTCATCATCGCGGTGGCGGTTGTATCCGTCGTCGCTGTCTCGACTTATATCGCCATGCTTCTCACCCGCCAACTGGTGGAGGAGGACACCTATCGCAAGGCTCTGGCGCAGGCCCGGTCGATTGCGCAGCAACTGGTGGACGAGCACGCTCTTGAAAATCCACTAATCCTGATGCGCGCTCTTAAGCAACTGGAGCATGATTTCCCCAGCATCACCCAAGCCGACGTTTTTACCCATGTGCCGCAGCACAAACTGATTGTGACCACGGACCCGAAAGGCCAGGTCCTTGAACTTGATCACATCCGGAACATTCAGGACTACAACGACTATCAGCGGGCTGATCCTGACCAGATTACGATTGACACGCCGGATGGGAATTACTGGATCATGGGGACAACCATCCTCCAGAACGACAGGTCCATTGCGTGTCTGAACCTGAAGGTTTCCAAGCTGCACTTGAGCGTGATTACCGAGCGTCTGGTGCTCCGCAATCTGCTGGTGACGCTGGCCGGGCTGGGATTTCTCATCCTGGTGATCCATATTTTTTTTCTCAAGAGTATTCGCGGGCCCGTCAAAGAGATGATCCGGGTGATGGACTCGGCGGAAGGGAAATCGCTGCAAGCAAGAGCCCGCGTGCGAAGCCATGATGAGATCGGGCAACTGGCCGAGCGGCTGAACCGCATGCTGGCACGGGATGAAAGTTTTAATGCGGAGCTCGGGCAAAAGGTCCAGGACGCCACGACGGAGCTGGCAAGCCGGAACGAGGAACTGAAGCGGATCAACGAGGAACTGTTTGAAACACAGAAGAGCCTGGCGCACTCCGAGCGGCTGGCGATTGCCGGCCAGTTGGCAGCCGGCCTGGCGCATGAAATCGGCACGCCTCTGAATTCAATTTCCGGCCACGTGCAATTGCTGTCGCGGCAGGGAGTGGGAGGCGCTGCGGGCGCGCGACGGCTTGAAATCATTGAACGCCAGATCGACAGCATTGTGCGCAGCGTCAAGCAACTGCTCTCCTGGACGCGCCAGTTTGATCTTCGGCTGGAAAGGGTTGACGTCGCCCGGCTTCTGGAAGATTCGCTGATGCTTTCTTCTCCTGCTCTCCAGCACCGGCATATCCGTGTGGTGATGGACTGGGCGCGCGACTGTCCGCGGATCTATGCCGATCCGGGATACCTTCAGCAGGTGTTTCTGAATCTGATCAACAATAGTATGGATGCCATGCCCGCCGGCGGCACCCTGACAACCCGAACGCGCTTCCCCGTTTCTGAGCAGGAGCAGGCAATGGTGATCGAGGTGAAAGACACCGGCGTCGGCATCGCCAAAGAAACCTTGCGGCGTATCTTTGAGCCGATGTTCACAACCAAGAGGCTGGGGACGGGAGCCGGACTGGGACTCGCCATCTCAGACCAGATCATTCGCCAGCACAAAGGAAGCATCCGGGCCGAAAGCGAACCCGAACGCGGCACGCAGTTTACCATCATTCTGCCGGTGGATTGCCGCGGGCGGATTGAGGCAGAGGCCGGCGCCTCTCGCGATTCCAAAGTTGAATCGCCGGCTTAACGGCGGCGTGGTGCATATTCAGGAATTCAGATCCTCATGGTTAATCGAAACGTAAAAATCCTTGTGGTCGACGATGATCCGGAGACGCGCGCCCTGCTTTCCGAGCTTCTGGAGTTGGAAGGTTATCAGGTGGTCGCAGCCTCCGGGGCGCAGGAAGCCCTTGCGGCAGGCAAGACGGCCAGCTTTGAGGTGATCCTCAGCGATATTCGACTGGGCCCGGAATTGAACGGCCTGGACGTTCTGCGTGCGTTCAAGTCGATCCAGCCGGATTCGGAAGTCATCCTGATCACCGCCTTTGGTTCAATGGAGACGGCCATTGAAGCGGTGAAGGCGGGCGCGTTCGATTATCTCTCAAAGCCTTTCAAGATTGACGAGGTATTGACCTGTGTCTGGCGTGCCCTTGAAAACCGCAACCTGGTGCGCGAAACGCGCAACCTGGCTCCGGTGGAAGACGCTCCGGAGCCCCTTTCCTCCCTGGTGGGCCGAAGCCCCGCCATGCTTGAAGTTTACAAGAAGATCGGGATGGTCGCCGATTCCCGGGCCACGGTGCTGATCACCGGGGAGAGCGGGACCGGCAAGGAGCTTGTAGCGCGGGCCATTCATGCCAACGGGCCGCGGGCGCAGCAGCGTTTTCTGGCGGTGAACTGCGGTGCTTTTACCGAATCCCTGTTGGAGTCTGAGCTTTTCGGCCACGTTCGCGGCTCCTTTACAGGCGCCAGCGTGAACAAAATCGGGATCTTTGAGGATGCAAACGGCGGCACGGTATTCCTGGATGAAGTGTCTGAAATGAGCCCCGCCCTTCAGGTCAAATTACTGCGCACGCTGGAAGCGCAGGAGGTCCGGCCTGTGGGTTCAAACCAGTCTGTCCGGATTGACGTTCGAATGATCGCAGCTTCAAATCGCAACCTGGCGGACCTGGTGACGGAAGGCAAATTTCGCGAAGACCTTTTTTACCGATTTCGGGTGATTGAGATCGATCTTCCGCCCCTTCGGAATCGCGAAGAGGATATCCCGCTCCTGGTGGCGCATTTCCTTCAAAAGCTGGCCGCCGAGTCTGGACGAAGGCTCACCCTGGCTCCCGAAGCGCGTTCCGCCCTGATCGCCTATAGCTGGCCCGGCAATGTGCGTGAACTGCTGAACACTCTGGAATCCGTGGCGGCGCTCAATCGCTCCGGCGTCATCACGCGGCAGGACCTGCCTTCCAAACTGTTTGCTGGTTACGATGGCGGAAGCGCAGACCCTCTGTTTGAAGGGCTGCCGTCGCTTGAAGAAGTAGGCAGACGCTATCTGAATTATGTGCTAAAGGTGACCCGCAACAACAAGGCACAGGCTGCTGACATTCTGGGAGTCAGCCGTAGTACCCTCTACCGCATGACGATTAACCAGTCCGACGAAGATGATGAATCCTGACGCTGCCCTTCGCGTACGGACTGCTCCGGGAGTGGCGCATGGCCCGCGGCCGACGCTACGTGCAGCTTGAAGCCGGCCACGCCGCGCAGAACCTTCTGCTGCAGGCGGTGGCGCTGGGCCTTGGGGCCGTCTCGATGGGAGCTTTCCATGACACCAAGGTGCGGAAGGCGCTCTCGCTGCCGCGGAACCACCAACCGCTCTATCTGATCCCCGGCGGGGCACCGAGATAGTTCTTTGTAATGGAAATCTGCAGGCTGACGTCGCTTTGCCCGTACAAATGAAGTCCTAGCTTGGCTCAGAGATAGCTTAGAACGTCCTCTTCTTCAGCCGGTCTATGGTGAACTTGGCGGTGTCGGCAATGGCCATCACTGCCATCACGCCGGCCTGCACGGGGTCGGTGACCACCAGGTCAGACACCTCGGGAACGCTGCCGGCCATGTTCAGGCTGATCACCAGCAATCCCTGGGCGCGCACCTCGCGTACGGCGCGCTCGATTTCACCGCCCATCAGCGACCCGGCCAGCACCAGCACACGCGCGCGCGGCAGCCGGCCCACCGCTCGAACGGCTTCTGCCAGGGGCTGCTCGCCTACCAGCGGAATGGTGTCGACGGAGATATGTTCGCCACGGATGTTATGCCGGTCGGCTTCAGAAATGGCGCCGATGGCCACCTGCCCCACCTGCGCGCCGCCGCCCATCACGATGATGCGCTTGCCGTAAACTTTTTCGAGAGAATCAACCAGCAACGACTCTTTCACCACAGAAAGGGCCCGCAGTCCTTCCAACAGAGCTTCGGGCGGCCCGGGCAGTTCCACTTCAAAGTAGATCTGCTCTTCATGCGTACTGCTGTCAACAATCGCCACGGATGAAATGTCGCCCTGCTGCGCGGCAATCACCCCGGTCAACTGGTGCAGCACACCCAGCCCCGATTCCACGCGAACCAGAATTCCATTTTTCTCTGCCATCGTCGCTCCTTAAAAAGAGGCGGAAGCCCGCAAGCTACGCGCTTCCACGCCTGCACGTCCGCTTAGCGTAGCACAATTTGTGCGGCAAATAGCGGTTGCCGTGGCATCCCACACGCTGCGTCCCCCGGGGCTTGGATCAAAGCACGCTGGTATCGCGGCCAGGGCTCACCGCAGACGTAAGGGCCGCTGCGGTTCGCCACCTTGAGATCAAGGCTTAGCTGGTTGCCTGCAAACAAAGCAGTATAATGTTGGGTTACTTTGAGAACATGATAACAGGGGACTGAAATGAACAGGCGGCAGTGGCTGGAACAGACCGGCATCGCGCTGGTGGCCGGGTTGGCAGGTTGCAAGACCGGGGGCGCACCGGGCAACCAGCCGGGCAATGTGTCATCAATAACCGTCGGAGTCAATCGCGGCGGTCCTGTCATTCTGCAGACACCTTCGGCTGAATTTCACGTTCTCCCTTCCGGAAACATCCGGGCTTTTCTCCGCAGGCAAAGCGGCAACCTGACGATTGACGATTCTGACTCCGGTCCCGGCGCTGCGGGCAGTTATCTTGTCAGCGGCGGCAAACAGATTGCAGATTTCACATTTGATTTTGGCCAGTCGGTCGTCTCTGACGCCAGGGGTAAAATCGGGCTGCTCGGCAAGCGCGTTGAAATGCCCGCCAGCAACGGGAAGGGAATCCAGAAGACCCTTACCGTTGAGATTTACGACGACTTTCCCAACCTTGCTGTTGTTACGGAAACTTACAAGAACATGAGCAAGGATGACCTCCCGATTGACCGCGTGGTGGCCAACCGGCATCGGCTGAACGCTTCGCTGGTGGACCGCAAGGCGCCGCCTTACCGTATGTGGTCCTTCCAGGGCTCAAGCTACAAATGGGGCGAGAACATCATTGAGGAGATGACGGCGAAATTTTCGCAGCCCAACCTGATGGGTGGTCCGACGCCGAAGGGCATGGGCGGCGGCATTCCGGTGGTGGCCTTCTGGACGGACAAGGTGGGAATCGGCATGGGCCATCTGGAACTGCTGCCGCTGGTGCTCTCGCTTCCCGTCAAGGTTGGCAGTGGCAATCGCGTTGAAGCCTCCATGGAACTGGAACCCCAAACGACTCTGAAGCCCGGCGACACCTATGCGCTGCCGCAGAGCTTCATCTCGGTTTACGAGGGGGACTTTTACAAGCCCCTGCGGATGTATTCTCGAGTGCTGCAGCGCGAGGGCTGGGGCATTCCGAATCCGGGCAAGCAGGCCTACAACATCAGTTGGTGCGGCTGGGGTTATGAGCAGGACGTCACCCGGGCCGAGATGCTGGGGACGATCCCCAAGTTGAAGGAGATGGGCATCAAGTGGGCCACCCTGGACTATCGCTGGTTCAACGACTTCGGCGACTGGGAACCGCGGGAGGATACTTTTCCGGGCCACACCATCAAGCAACTGGCCGATGAATTCCACAAGCAGGGATTTTATATCCAGCTCTGGTGGCAGCCGCTGGCCGTAGACGACGGCCAGGGCAAACACCTGAGCTGGAACCGCGCCGTCACTTCCAATCTGGTACACGAACACCCCGACTGGCTGATTCTTGACAAAGACGGTAAACACGCCCGGCTCATCAGCCCCGTCTGTGATGTGGCCTCGCTCTGTCCGGCGCTGCCGGAAGTGCAGGAATATTTTGTCAGGCTGGTGCAGCGGTTCATCCATGAATGGGGGTTTGACGGCAGCAAGATGGACAGCGTGTTCACTGCGCCACCCTGCTACAACCCTGCGCATCATCATAAATCGCCGCAGGATTCCATCCTTGCCATGCCGAAGGTCATCCAGGCGATTTTTGAAACCTCGCGCGCGCTCAAGCCCTATAGCGTCACGCAGATCTGCCCCTGCGGAGCACCGCCCAACTTTGCCTGGCTGCCTTATATGAACCAGGCGGTGACGGCGGACCCGGTGGGCTCCATCCAGGTGCGGCGGCGCATCAAGATGTATAAGGCGCTGCTGGGGCCGAAGGCGGCCGTTTACGGCGACCACGTGGAACTGACCAAAGTCCTTTTCCCCAACACGGACAGGGAAATCGACGTGGGAGAAGACTTTGCCTCAACCGTGGGAGCGGGCGGCGTGGTGGGCACCAAGTTTGTGTGGCCCGATCCCGGCCCGCATTTCAAAAACGTCTATCTCACACCCGCCAGGGAAAAAATCTGGAAGAAGTGGACGGCCATATACAATCGCGAGATGCTCTCGAGCGGCACATTCCTCGATCTCTACAACTATGGGTACGACTTCCCGGAAGCTTACGCCATCCGGAAAGACGGCAAGATGTATTACGCTTTCTACGCTGCAGGTCCGAGTTTTCACTGGAAGGGCGAAGTGGAATTGCGGGGCCTCGATCCCGGCCATTACCGTGTCTTCGACTACGAAAACGAAAAAGACCTCGGGACAGTCGATGCCTCAAGTCCCAGGCTGAAGGCGGACTTCAACCAGCACCTGCTGATCGAGGTCAGCAAGGTCTGACGCTTCGCTGTCGCGCTAACTTTCACAAGCTCCCGCAGTACCCGTCATTCCGAGCGAAGCGAGGAATCTGTTTTTGGCTGGCCGAGAAGCAGGTTCCTCTGGCCGAAAGAGCGCCGGCCCCCGGAATGACGACGTAAACAATCGCGTGGACGCCAAACTGGCCCTGCGCGCGGAGTTGCGAACGTGGCTGGTCGACTCCGGCGCCTTCTCATCACTTCAGCAATTTGATTCTCATGTTACGGAACTCGATGCGCGAGCCTTCGGCTTCGAGGCCCAGATAGCCTTTCAGGTTCCTGCACTTGTTGAATTCGCTGGTCACGGTTCCGTTCACTTTCAGAATCAGTTTTGCTCCCTCGCACCGAATGTCAAAGGTGTTCCATTCGCCGGCGGGCTTAACGGCGTGGGCGGTCATCTGTGATTGCAAGTTAAAGCTGATGGGGCCCTTTACGGCAGGGTCGTCATAGCCAAACCAGTATCCGCCGCTGGCGCTGCCCACCTGCGCCTGGTACCAGATGCTTCCATCGCTGTTGTTGCGCACGAACACACCGCTGTTGTAACCTTTGGCTCCTTCATGCCTCGCAAGCCGCCACTCCACGTGGAACAGAAAATTCCCTGCTTGCCGTCCGTCGTAACGCAGAAACTCATGCCCGCCGTTGCCCGCGCAAATCAGGGTATGGGTTGTGGTATCCACGCTCCACTGCGAGTGTTTGGGCAAAGGGTGATCGGGCGGAATTGGAATGCGCGTCCAATGCTGCAGGGAAGGGCCGGGCATAATGTTGATCCACGAGGACGGTGGAGTTGCCGCTCGGCCTTCACTGCGCGGCGCTATGGCAATGCCGGCCAGCAAGAAAACAACGGTCAAAGTGGCGGGAATCGCTGCAAATTTCATCTTTTATTCCGGTCCTTTCCAGGCTCGACCCTGCGAATCCGCGTTTTTCGGGCAGGAAAAAAGCGTGCTTATTTTGCGCCCTGGGAATCTCGGGTGCGCGACATAGAAGTTTAAATTATGCGGCCACCGCCGCCCGGCGGTTCTCCCAGTAATCCTCAAAGCGGGCATTGAGAAGCGAGCAGCGGAGGGCGAGGA
>JAJYJL010000074.1 GCA_021789565.1 Acidobacteriota bacterium | reverse complement strand
ATCGGGCAGGCAACGGACAAAAACAAGCAGGCGCTCGAAAAGCAGGCCTACAGCATGGAGCTGGCCAGCAGCGGAATCAAAATCACGGCCAATGCTCCGACGGGCCTTTTTTACGGCGTCGAGACGCTGGTTCAACTGGTGAAGCATGCGGAAGGGAAGCTATGGCTGCCGGAAGCGTCCATCACAGACTGGCCGGACCTGGAGCAGCGGAACATCTACTGGGACGACAACCACCATCTGGAAAGGTTTGAGGTGTTAAAACGGGCGCTGAGGCAGGCGGCGTTTTACAAGATCAACGGATTTTCTATCAAGCTTAATGACCATTTTCAATACCAAAGCGCGCCGGCGCTGGTGAATCCGTATGCGCTGTCGCCCGCGCAGTTGCAGGAGCTGACGGATTACGGGCTGAAGTATCACGTGCAGTTGATTCCGTACCTGGACGGGCCAGCGCACATTGCCTTCATCCTGAAGCATCCGGAATATGCAAGTTTGCGGGAGTTTCCGGACAGCAACTATGAGCTGTGCACGACCAACCCGGACTCGTACAAGCTGCTGGAAGGCATGTACCAGGACCTGCTGAACGCCAACAAGGGCGTGAAGTACTTTGTGCTCTCCACTGACGAAGCCTACTACGTTGGCATGGCGGACAACGCACAATGCAAAGAGGGGCAACTGGCGAAGAAGCTGGGCAGCGTGGGCAAAGTGGAAGCGCAATTTCTGGATAAAGCTGCAGGGTATCTGCACGAGCACGGGCGGAAGGTGATTTTCTGGGGAGAGTATCCGCTGGTGCCGGGCGACATTCCATCGTTGCCGTCCTACCTGGTGAATGGCGAAGTCTATGGGCCTGAATTTGACCGCGCCTTCAAAGCGCACGGCATCAAGCAGATGATTTACACTTCCACCGAGGGAGTGGAGCCCTTTTTCCCCAACTACTATGAGTTGCCTCCCTCAAAACTCTTTAATCCTATTCGGATCGGCGATCGTCTTGAAGAGATGTACCGGCACATTTCCTTTGATTCATCACGTCAGAATGCTGATCTCATCGGAGCCTTTGTTGCCGGCTGGGGCGACGAAGGCCTGCATCCGGAAACGTTCTGGCTGGGATACGCAACGGGGCCGAGCTGGGCATGGCACCCGGGTTCGCCGGCGCCCGCCGAAGCCCGCGAGAGTTTTTACCACCTCTTCTACGGCCAGGGCGGCCAGAACATCGGCCGGCTCTATCAACTGATGAGCACGCAGGCGGAGTTCTGGGACAGCAGTTGGGACCGCGAACCTTCGTCGGCCCGCAAGCCGATTTTCGGCAGCTCGTATGCGATTTTCAATCCGCGGCATCCGGCGCATGACCAGGTGTTGCCGTTGCCGCCGGTGCCGCAGGGTAAGTACTTGCGGCTGGGTTACAACTGGGGCAAAGCGAACGCCCGGCGGGTGAAGATGGCAGAGGATGCCATGCCGGCCAACGATGAACTGCTGGACCTGCTGCACAGGAACCTGATATCGGTGCAGTTCCAGAAATATAACTTGCAGGTGTACCTGTCGATTGCGGATCTCTACCGGCAGAACCTGGAGATGATCCGGGAGATGAATAGTGTGGATGAGGCGCTGAAGCGAGCGCAGGACGCGGCGGCGGATGTGGAATTCGGGCCGGCTGTAGCTGCGCTGGACCAGGCGCTGGACACGGTGGAGAGGATCCGCGACCAGCGGAACGTGGCCTACCACAATGCGGTGGACACGTGGTACCAGAGCTGGCACCCGCGTGTGGCGGAAGCGAACGGGCGGAAGTATCTGGCCGGAGTGGATGACGTGAAAGACCATCTGCCGATGCGGACGGTGGACATGAGCTACCTGGTTTACCGGGAACTGATTTTGCCGCTGGGCGAATGGTATGGTCAGGTGCTGGCGGTCCGCAACGAGTATGCCACGGCCCACGGACTGGCGGCCCGAGCGAATGATTTCAACTGGAAAGACACGAACGCCGTGGTTGAGGGCGATCCTGTCTGGAAGTGGGGACCTTCCACTTTGCGTCAGAGATATCATTACTGAGCGCGGGTTCCTGCCGCTACGGCCGGCTATCCGGTGGTGGCGGTGCCTGGCTTTGTGAAGTTCCGACGAAAGGCCTGGTGGGTTTGATGAAAGAGTCTTTGAGCGTGCGCAGGGTCCTTTTCGTTATGGCCCTTGCTGTTGTGTGTGTTCTTGGAACGGAATCCCTGGCCGTGGCGGCAGAATCATCGCTTTTTGAGCGTGGTTACAATGTCATCCCTGTGCCCCAAAAAGTGGAGTTGAAGGGCGGGGATTTTGAAATCGGCAGCGGCTGGCGCCTGGAACTGGGCAAGGGTGTGAAGGCCGGCGACGTTGCCGTGGAGAGTCTGAAAGAAGGGCTCGAAAAGCGCCACGGGATCACGCTGGAAACACGCGGCAAGGGCAAAGCCATCACGCTTGAGATGCAACCGGGCTCGGTCGAGATCGGCGAAGCCACGGACAAGGACAGGCAATCTCTCGAAGAGCAGGCCTACAAGCTGGAAATTGGCTCGGGTGGCATCGGGATTACGGCCAATGCCCCTGCAGGACTGTTTTACGGCGTTGAAACGCTCGTACAGTTGGTGAAAGGCGCGGAGGGAAAGAATTGGCTGCCGGAAGCATCCATCACAGACTGGCCGGACGTGCGGCTGCGCGAGGTTTTCTGGGATGAGCAGATGCACCTGGACCGCCCTGAGGTTTTGAAGCAGGCCATCCGGCGGGCAGCGTTTTTCAAGCTCAACGGGTTCGCGCTTCGGTTGAACGGCCATTTCGAATATGCCAGCGCGCCGGCATTGGTTGACCCGTACGCGCTTTCTCCAGCCCAACTGCAGGATTTAACCGATTACGGATTGCGCTATCACGTTCAGGTGATCCCGTATGTGGACGGGCCGGCCCACGTCAACTGGATCCTGGAACGGCAGGAATACAAGAAGCTTCGGGAGTTCCCGGACAACGCTTTCCAGATGTGCTCCAGCAACCCGGAGACGTACAAACTGCTGGAAGGGCTTTACCAGGACCTGATGAACGCCAACAAAGGCGTGAAGTATTTTCACCTTTCAACGGATGAGGCCTGGTTCATCGGAAAAGCGGACAACGCCCAGTGCCACTCCGCGGAGGCCGCAAAAAAACTTGGCAGCCCCAGCAAGCTGGACGTTGACTTTACCAAAAAGACGGCCGGCTATCTGCACGACCATGGCCGCAAGGTGATCTTCTGGGGTGAAGACCCGCTGCAAGCTGAGGATATCCCCCTTCTGCCATCGTGGCTGATCAACGGGGAAATCTACAGTCCTGCCTATAACAAAGCGTTTCGCGCGCGCGGCATCCAGCAGATGATTTATATCAATTCCCTGCCGGACCGGCCGTTGTTTCCAAGTTATTTTGTCCTCTCGCCCAACGAGCAGGTGCACCCACACGTCCAGACCGAGGGTCAGGGCACCCAGGTCTTTAATGAGATTTCGTACACCTCGGGCCGCCAGGAAGCTGATGTGATCGGGGTGGATATTTATGCTTGGGGCGACCTGGGGCCACACCCGGAAACCTACTGGCTTGGATACGCCGTCGGCGCCGCGGCCGCCTGGCATCCGGGGTCGCCTGCTCCGCAGGAAGTGGAACATGATTTCTACCGGCTTTTCTACGGAAAGGGCTCGAACGGGATGGGCCGCCTCTACCAGTTGCTGAGCACGCAGGCGCAATTCTTTGCCAGCAGTTGGGACAGCAAGGCTTCCGACCAATTGCCGTTGATTTTCGGCTACTCTTACGGGATCGGGCCGTTTGTGCCTCACATCGAGACGCTTCCGCTGCCGCCCGTGCCCTCTGCGGGCTATCTCCATCTTGGCAGCGACTGGAGCAAGGAAAATGCGCGCCGCATGCAACTGGCCAACAAATTTCTTGGTGAAAATGACGAGTTATTGAACCTGCTCTACAGCAAGCTTCCTTCGGTCCAGTTCAACCGGTACAATCTGGAAGTTTATCTCTCCCTTGCTGAAATCTGCCGGCAGAACCTGAAGATGCTGCAAGGGTTGGAAGAAATCAGCACCCATCTTGAAAATGCCCAGAGGCAAGCCGAAAAATTGCACTATCAGGACGCCGTCAGCGAGCTTGACGGTGCGCTGGATACAGCAAAAGCCATCCGCGATGGGCGCAACCAGGTGCTGCATGACGCCACCAATATCTGGTACAAAAGCATATTTCCACGGGTCCGGGAAGCTAACGGACGCCACGTGGCGCGTGACCCGCAGGACTTCGTCTCGGTTGCAACCAGTGAGATGGCCCGCCGCCGCCAATCCGGGTTGGGTTACATGATTGACCGCGAGTTCTCTCTGCCTTTCGGTGAATGGTTTCGTCAAGTTCAGGAAGTACGGAACCGTTATGCGGCCGCGCATCACCTTCCCGCCCGCGAAGATAAATTCGATTGGATGGATACGTCCACTCTCCACAGCCAGGGAGTCAATCGCGACCTTTAGCTTGAATCAATATCCTGCTGGCCTCGGAGATAGACTGGAACGGTTCGTTGGTCCCGCAACAGCATCTCAGGCATGGTCTCGCCCATTATCGGTAGCCTTCCCTCGGCGCGAACCAGGGTGCCGCAGGATGGAGTTGGACCGCCGCCAGCCTTTTCAGGTCCGGATCGCCCCGAAGCTATCCTCTTCATTGTATTGTTCTTATCCATCTTTTTGGCCATTGAAATCGCAGCCTCAGGCCATTGTGGGAACGCACCGGAAGGGCGATATTGGTATCCCCGTTTTTTTGTTGCGCTCTGCGCGAATGTAAAGGAAGTCACAGAGGTCAAAGGACCGAGGTGTTACAACAAGATCGAATATCCCTTGTCGGACCATGGCACGTATTGCTAAAATGCATTCGAATCGAGTTACTATGCAGCGATGGATCGCAGCCGCCGTTCTTCTAACCCAATTGATGGCGGGTGTCTGCGTTCTGGATGCCAGCGTCAATCCCATGAATGCCTGCTGCGGGTCCTGCGACGCGGCCACCGGCATGAAGCCTGGCACGTGCTGCCGCCTGGACACACCATCCATTCCATCTCTCGCGGCGAGCGCTCCCTTCAAGGTTACTCCACCAACTATTGTCGCGGCCCCAGCCGTGTTTGCCGAGCCGTTTTCGGTTTCTTGTCCAGGAAGTCGGGCTGGTCGTTCCGATCTGCCTTCCGCCAGTCTGTCTCCTCCCAAACTCTATGTCCGCCACGAAAGCTTCCTGATTTAGTCCCCTGCCATAAGTGTTTTTAAATTAGGCCACACGGCTTAGCGGAAGATTGCGTACGCAAGCAAGTCTGCGTGGGCGTAGACTTTCACTTTCCTCGATTGCGAAATGCCACGCGAGGAAAGCCAACAACATCACAGGAGGAAAATATGTTCGGCCGGTTTATCCGTATCCTTTTCATGCTGGCCTTGGGAGTTCCGGCGATGGCGGCTGGGCTCACTCAGAAGCCGCCGCGCGCGGCGGCCATGCCCGACCCTTACAAGAACCCTGAGGCAAGCACCACTCTGAACTGGCAGTGCGCGGCCAATTGGCGCCATGGCCTGAAGAAGACTTCGGGAAGGCTCATCTTCAATGAGGGCGGGGTGGAGTTTCAAGCAGCGAAGGGAAACCCGCTCCATTGGTCTTACGAAGAAATTCAGACTTTCAAACTTACGCCGCACCGCTTCAGGCTCACCGGCTATCAGAACCGCAAGTGGCACTTTCCCGGAGAACGCAGTTTCCAATTTGAACTCAAGTCCTCCGTGCCGCCGGAAGTTGCAGCGCAACTCGCGCGTTGCGTCGGTAAGCCTGTGAAAGACGCGGACCCGAGCGCCGATGCTCCGGCCTTCGTAACCCTCGGAGCCCGCCACCGGACGCGGGGCGGCGGCACGAACGGCATCCTGCGCTTTCGGGAGACGGGCATCGATTACGTCACCCGGAGCGGACGCGACGCGCGAAGCTGGCGCTGGCAGGATATCCAGACGATCGCCAATCCCGACCCCTACCACTTCCGCGTCGGAGGCTACCGCGAAACTTTCACCTTTGAACTCAAGCAGCCCATGAGCAAGCAACTCTTTGACCGTCTCTGGAACAAGGTCTATGCGAGAGATTTGAACGGTCTCAGACTGAACAAAGGAGTGAGCCCATGAACTTTACCCACTTAATAAAAATCGTGACCTGGCAAAGGGGCTACGGCAAAGTTGCGGTATTGCTGGCCTTTTTGCTCGCCGGGGGTCAGACGCTGTTTGCCGGCCAGCAGCCCACAGCATCGCTCGCCTCGCCGGACACTCAAGGACCGGCGGCAGGCCCCAGCGCGCCCGCTACTCCGCTTGCAAAGCTCGTTCAGGAGGCCCAGCAAAACAACCCGCGGGTGATTGCCGCGCTTCGAGCCTGGCAAGCCGCCGAGCAAGTCCCGTCGCAGGTCTCCACGCTGCCCGATCCGCAAGTTACCGTTCAGCAGTTCGCGGTCGGCAGCCCCCGCCCCTTCGCCGGATTCTCTAACAGCGATTTCGCTTATATCGGCCTTGGGATTTCGCAGGACCTTCCTTATCCCGGCAAGCTCCGGCTGCAAGGCGAAGCCGCCAGGCGGCAAGCGGCGGCCTCCCGCGAGCAGATGGAATCCGTTCGCCGCGCCGTCGCTGAACAGGTTAAGACCACCTACTATCAGCTTTCATACGTTCAAGAGACGCTTGAAATTCTCGACCACGACCAACAACTGCTCAAGCAGATCGAAAAGATCGCGGAGGCCCGCTACCGCGTCGGCCAAGGGAACCAACAGGATGTTCTCAAAGCGCAACTCGAGCTCACCAAACTTTTTCGGGACGTGACCGAGGACCGCCAGCAACTTGGCAGTCTCGAAGCCCGGTTAAAGGAACTTCTGAACCGGCCACAGGATTCCGCCGATATCACCGCAGAGCCACTGACGGAAACTTCTCTTCCCTTTAGCTCCGACGATTTGCTTTCTCTGGTGCGGACCGGCAACCCGGATGTTTCCGCCCAGCAAGAGGAGATCCGCCGCAGAAGCCTCGGCGTGGAGCTTGCCCGAAAAGGTTTTTATCCCGATTTCAATCTCCAGTACATGTGGCAGCACACGGCCGCGCCCTTTCGCGACTATTACATAGTGACGTTGGGGGTGAAACTCCCCATCTGGCGCAGCCGCCGACAGCAGCCGGAAGTAGCCGAGGCAGCAGCCCATCTCAACCAGTCCCGCCGCGAGTACGAAGCCCAAGTGCAGCAGGCGTATTTTGACGTCAAAGACCAGTATCTGGCCGCCGACGCGGACGCCAAGGTGCTCAAGATTTATCGTGAAGGCTTGATTCCCCAGGCCGCCGCAACCTTTCGAGCCGGCTTGGCCGCCTATCAATCCGGCCAGCAGGACTTCCAAACACTGATCTCCTCGTTTCTCGATGTCTTGAATCTGGACACTGAATACTGGCGAACCCTCGCCCACCATGAGACGGCGCTGGCACGCCTCGAGCGGGTGACAGGAGTGACTTTGCCGTGAGCAAAACGTTGACAGCAGCCGTCGCAAACAAGAGACAGCCCGCCGGGCGGGTCTGGAATTTGCTTTCAGGTTACAGGCCGGGAGCAAGAAGCAAAGGAGTCATACGATGAGAGATTATCGCAAGGCTTTTATTATTACGTTAACGAGCAGCGCGCTGCTTGCCGCCGGCTTGCTGTTCGTCGGCTGGCGCTACATTCTGCACCGCAGCGCCACAATCCCGACCGCGCCTCCTTCGACAACGGCTGCAGAGACTTCCGGCAGCGGAGGCGAGGCCGGCGCGCCGCCGGCAGCACCCGCTGAACAGACGCCGCTGGCTCCTCTGCAACTTACTCCCCAGCGCTTGCAAAGCATCGGCGTAACCAGCGCCGAGGTTCAGGTCGAACCGCTTTTTAACGACATTCGCGCGGTCGGCAACGTCGCCGTGGATGAGCGGCGGCAGGCTTACGTTCAGACGCGCTTTTCCGGATGGATTCAGAAGGTCTACGCCAATTCTACGTACCAATACGTGCGCAAAGGCCAGCCACTGTTCACGATCTACAGCCCGGAGCTGGTGACCACGGAGCAGGAATACTTGCTGGCCAGGCAAAACCGGAATCTCCTCCAGGCCAGCACCGTCCCCGGCGTGGCCTCAGGCGCGAATTCCCTGCTCTCCTCCGCCCAGGAGCGCTTAAAGCAGTGGGAAGTGCCCCAGCGCGAGATCGCGCGTCTGGAATCGACCGGCCAGATCCGTCACGACCTTGAAGTTGATTCTCCGGTCTCCGGCTACATCACGGAGCGCAACGCGCTGCCGAACCTCTACGTTCAGCCCGCCACGCGCCTCTACACCGTGGCCGATCTTTCCACGGTCTGGGTTTTCGCGGAGGTCTTTCAATCCGACATGGGCCAGGTCCGTGCCGGCGAACCCGCCACCGTCACCAGCGATGCCTATCCTGGCCGCACGTTCTACGGCCGCGTGGATTTCATCTATCCCGAAGTCAACATGAGCACCCGTACGGTCAAGGTCCGGCTGGTGTTCCGCAACCCAGGGCTCAAGCTGACGCCTGGCATGTTTGTCAACGTCAACCTGAAAATTCCCCTGGGGCGGCACATTGCGATTCCAGCCTCCGGCGTGTTCCATACCGGCACGCGCAATATCGTCTTTATCGATCATGGCGGCGGTTATCTCGCTCCGGTTGATGTCACTCTCGGCCCGCGGGCCGGTGACAACTACGCCGTGCTCGAAGGCCTTAAGCCGGGCGAGCGCGTAGTGACTTCGGCGAACTTCCTGATCGATTCCGAGAGCCAGCTCCAAGCCGCGCTCGGCTCCTTCATGCCGCCACCGCCGGGCGCCGGCTCTGCGGCCTCAATGAATAGGGGGAATGTGCCCCAAACCAACGTCGAGTTTTCCACCCAGCCGTCGCCCCCGGCGAAAGGCCTCAATACCTTTCGAGTCAAACTGACCGGCGCCGATGGCAAAGCAGTCCTCGGAGCTAAAGTCACGGTTCGATTCTTTATGCCCGGCATGCCTGCCATGGGAATGGCGGCGATGCAAAGCGTGTTCACTCTCGCCGATCAGGGAGGCGGTTTCTACGAGGGCCGTGGCCAGCTCCAGAGCAGCGGCACCTGGCAGGTGACGGTTATTGCCGAGAAAAACGGCCAAACCCTGGCCACCAAGCAACTGAGCGTGAACGCGGAAGGAGGCATGTAACGTGATAGCCCGCTGGATTGACTGGTGCGCGCGCAATCGTTTTCTGGTGTTCGCGGGAACCTTCCTTCTGGTTCTGGGGGGGATCTGGTCGATGCGCAACATTTCGCTCGACGCTCTGCCCGACATTTCTGACGTTCAGGTCATCATCCACACCTCCTGGCCCGGCGAACCACCAAACATCATCGAGGACCAGGTCACCTACCCCATCGTCACCACGCTGCTCGCCGCGCCGCGCGTCAAGGCGGTGCGCGCCAGCACCATGTTCGGAGATTCCTACGTTTACGTCGTTTTCCAGGACGGCACCGATCTCTACTGGGCGCGATCGAGGGTCCTCGAATACCTTCAGCAACTGCAGGGCAAGCTGCCTCCCGGTGTCAATCCTGTGCTTGGGCCTGACGCTACCGGCGCCGGATGGGTTTACGAATACGTTCTTCTCGACCACAGCCACAAGCTAAACCTCGCTGACCTTCGCAGCCTTCAGTACTGGTATCTCCGCTACCAGCTTGAAAGCGTTCCCGGTGTCGCGGAGGTAGCGACCATTGGGGGCTTTGTCCGCGAGTACCAGGTCCAACTGGACCCGGACAAGCTCCAGGCCTACAACATTCCACTCTCGACCGTCATCCAGCGCGTCCGTGAGAGCACTAACGAAGTCGGCGGCCGGCTGCTGGAACTTGGCGGCGCGGAATACATGGTGCGCGGCCTCGGCTACTTTAAATCCCTCCAGGACCTCGCCAATATCCCCGTGGGCACGCACAACGGCGTTCCCGTACTGGTCAGCGACCTGGGCACGGTGGCCTTTGGGCCGGACATTCGCCGCGGCGTCGCAGACTGGAACGGCGAGGGGGAAACCGTCGGCGGGATCATCGTCATGCGGGACGGTCAAAACGCGCTCACCGTCATCAACGGAGTGAAAAAGAAGCTGGCGGAGATTCAGTCGTCGCTTCCCCCCGGCGTGGAAATCAAGTCCGGCTACGACCGCTCAGGGTTGATTCGCGAGTCGATTAACACATTGCAGCGCGACCTGCTGGAAGAAGCGATCATCGTGAGTCTGGTGATTATTATTTTCCTTTTCCATTTTCGCTCCGCGCTCATCCCGATTCTCACGCTGCCTATCGCCGTCATCGCTGCTTTCATTCCGATGTATTACTTCCATGTAACCGCCAACATCATGTCCCTTGGCGGGCTGGCGCTGGCCATCGGAGTCCTGGTGGATGCCGCCATTGTCATGGTTGAGAATGGCTATCGAGTCCTCTCCGAGCGCCAGCAAGAGCTTGCGGCAAGCGCCTCACAAGGCGACCCCGCGGGACAAAGCAATCTTCCAGGACCAGCGTTCGGGGAAACGGGAAAGCCCGCCGCTCCGGCCGGCGGCCCGCCCGTCATCAGCCGTCGCGAGCGCCGCAAGCTCTTGCTGAATGCCGCCAAACAGGTTGGACCGCCCATCTTTTTTTCGCTCATCATCATCGTGGTTTCTTTCCTTCCAGTCTTTTTGCTTGAGGCACAGGAGGGCCGGATGTTCCGCCCACTCGCCTGGACCAAGACCCTGGCCATTGGCTTCTCGTCGGTCCTCGCCATCACCCTGGTTCCCGTGCTGATGCTCATCTTCATCCGTGGGCGGCTGAAGCCCGAATCGGCGAACCCCATCTCGCGCTTCACGCAGGCCATTTACCTTCCCGTTCTGCGATGGTGCTTGCGCCACCGCGCCATCACGCTGATCGCCAACGTTCTCTTTCTCGCCTTGACGATTCCGCTGGCGTTTCGCATGGGCAGCCAGTTCATGCCACCGTTCTACGAAGGCTCCGCCTTATACATGCCTACAGCCTACCCCGGCATTTCCATCACGCAGGCTTCCGACCTCTTGCAGGAACAGGACCGGATTATCAAGTCGTTTCCTGAAGTTGAGAGTGTTTTCGGGACCGTGGGCCGCTCCGACAGCGCCACCGACAACGCTCCGCTCAGCATGTACGACACAACCATAATGCTGAAGCCGCGCGAGCAGTGGCCGCCCGGCATGACCTATACCAAATTAATTCAGCAGATGGACGCCAAGCTGCAATTCCCCGGCCTCACCAACACCTGGACGATGCCCATCCAGAACCGGCTGGATATGGAACTGACCGGCATCAAGACGCCCGTCGGAATGAAGATTCAAGGTCCAAGCCTCCAGGGCATCCAGCAACTCGGCACGCAGGTGGAGAAAATTCTATCGGGCCTGCCGGGTGTGCGCTCGATTTTCGCCGAACGGGTCGCGCAGGGTTTTTACGTCAACATCGCCGTCCATCGCGCCGAGGCCGCGCGCTACGGCCTGACGGTCGCGGACGTGCAACGCGCCGTGACTTCCGGCATCGGTGGTGAAGATATCACGACGAATATTCAAGGACGCGAACGGTATCCGGTCAACGTCCGGTACAACCGCGACTTTCGCGACGATCTGGACGCTCTCGGGCGCGTCCTTCTTTCCACCCCCACCGGCGCGCAGATTCCCATCAACGAAGTCGCCACCATCTCCTTCTCCAAGGGTCCCGCCGAGATTCGCGATGAAGAAGCCGCGCTCACCGGCTACGTTTACTTCGACCTCTCGACCCACGACTACGGCGGCTTTGTCTCGCGTGCCGATCAGCTTCTGCGCGAAAAGCTCAAGGCCCCGACTGGCTACACTTTCAAGTGGTCGGGCGAATACGAATTCGAGTTGCGCGCCAAGGAACGGCTGAAGCTGATTCTGCCCATCGTCTTCTTCGCCATCTTCCTGCTGCTCTACCTGGTCTTCCGCTCGTTCACCGAGGCCATGGTGCTCATCCTCCCCACCTTCTACGCCATGACCGGCGGACTGATTTTGCAATGGCTGCTCGGCTATGAGTTCAGCGTCGCGGTATGGGTGGGCTACATCGCGCTGTTCGGCATTGCGATTGAGACCGGCGTGGTGATGGTCGTCTATCTGCACGAGGCGCTCGACAAGCGCCTGAGCACCGGCACGCCGCTCGCCCACAAGGACATCGAAGCCGCCACGATTGAAGGCGCGGTCCTGCGCCTCCGCCCCAAGCTCATGACCGTCAGCGCGGTGCTGGCGAGCCTGGTGCCGATTCTGTGGGAAACCGGCGTCGGGTCGGACGTCATGAAGCCGATCGCCGCGCCTATCGTCGGCGGCATGCTGACATCAACGATCCACGTGTTGATTCTCGTGCCGGTATTCTTCGCCATGATGAAGGAGCGCGCCCTGCAGCGCGGCACGCTGCGCGCATCACAAGCCGGTGACAGAGAAGAAGCGGACTGACAGAGGCGTTGCTGGAGGCGTGCGGGGACCGGCCTCCGCCTTTTGCCTGAGGCGAGTGTTCGTCTCCGGCTGCTGGTTCAGTGACGAACATCCAACGTGCTACAATGGGAGACAAAGGCAGGAGAAAGCCATGAGGGGCAAACGGCCCTCGATTATCGTTTTAATGATCGCGCTGGCCATCGGCGCAGGGTTCCTGATCCACCGGTGGGAAACTCCGAAGCAACCGGCTGTCTGCGAGATTTGCGGGCGCGGAATTATGAGGCAGGTGGAATTCCGCATCGAGACTGCGCGCGGAACCCTCTACGCCTGCTGCCCCGGCTGCGCAATGCACCACATCATCAACCACCCCGGCGAAGCGCGCAAGGAACTGGCCACCGACTTCAAAAGCGGGCGTCTGATTCCGGCGCGATCGGCTTATTACGACATGGGCGGCAACGTGCAGTATTGCACCCGCCACGATCCTTCCCTCCAGCGCGTGCCCGGCCAGGGTGTGGAAATGCGCGTCTACGACCGATGCCTGCCCACTCTTGTGGCTTTTGCCACGCGAAACGAAGCCGAAGTTTATCGCCAGCAGCACGGTGGCCGCGTGCTGACCTACAACGAAGCCATCGAAGACGTCCGGCGGCAATAACTATGGAGATTGCCGGGAATCATCTTGCTCTGGTTATTAAGGAGATCCCAAGCCAGCTACCGAATCGATCCAAGGGTCAAAAGCATCGGCCCGCCTCC
>JAJYJL010001039.1 GCA_021789565.1 Acidobacteriota bacterium | reverse complement strand
CCAGGAAGTGCAAGCACGCGGTTGGATTCAACGCCACAACGCGAGCCAGCCATGGATGAATACTCGCTCCCTCTTTTCGCTCACGCCCAAAGGGGTTGAAGAAGTGGCCCGACGGTCAGGCTTGGCCACTGATAACATGATTCGCCAGGCGGGGCTCTCCATGCCGCGCCTGGAACGCCTCATTGTCATGATGGAACGAGCCTTCCAGGTGCGCACGTTTCTTTTGTGGCTGCAACAGACGAAACCCGAATGGGAGTGGTCCATCACTCACTGGGATGTGGAGGTGGGCAAGCTCTTCGAGGCGAAAGGCAAAGCCTTCCAGGTACCTTTTCATGGGGCGGCGATCATGAGGCGCCCGGATGGGCGCTGGACTGCCATCGTCGTCGAGTGGGACTTGCGGCGTGTCCCCATTGAAAAGGACCGCGAGCACATTGTGCAACTCGTCGTGGCACAGGACGATGCCCGCTACTGGGAACGCGGCCGCGAGGATTCCTTTCCGATCTGGGTGCTCATTGCGCAGGACGACCTGCGGCTTCAGGACTATTACTCGATCCTGCGAGCCGCTTCAGTCGCGCGGCAGTTACCGCTCCCCCATGCTTATCTCACGACCTTTCGAGAGTTCCTTACGCTTCGTGACAATCCTGCCGCGGCCATCTGGTATTCGACAATATCCGGCCAGCGCATGCCGCTCCTGATCAGCCGCCTTGGAAGAGGCTGACATTGGATACTCCGCGGTCGGGCAAAAAGAGCGGGGCAATGACGCCAGAAATACTTGCGGGGCTTGCGCAAGGATCAAAGCAGAAGCCGAATACAGAACCGCTCAACAGTCCAGTCGCGGCGGCTCTGTTGCTCAAGCCACGCGAGAAACGCATCCTCGATGAGGTCGCGTCTCATCCGCTGCTCTCTGCGAATGAAATGTCGTCGCTCTTGCATCTTTCGACCAAGAGGAGCCGCTTGGGGACTCGGAAGCTCGCCAATTTGGAGCTCGTGGGAGAGCACTCCATTTCCGACCAGGAAACCCAGGAAGCCGTTGCCTTGACCTCCGGTGACATCAACGCCAGCGTTGCGCGAGCCGCGATTCCAGAACCCCGTTTCCTGCTAGCTCAGAAAGGGATGCATTACCTCGCAATGGTGGCGGGATTCGGCAATGGCGTGCGCCGGTATGCCAAGGCGCGAGGATGGGCTGATGGCTTTGACAAGCTCTTGCGATATTGGGAGCACACGCGGGAAGAAAACGCCTTCTTCATTAGTCTCGCCCGAATTGCGGAAAAACGCGGACACGAACTCTCCTGGCTTTCTGAACTCGAAAGTCGATTGTATTACAGCGAAGGGAACGACTACAGTGCCCATCTGCCGCGCCGTAGAGCGAAACGCGAGACCGGATCCGGCGAACCGTCAGCAAGCAAAAGCAACCGATCCGACCAAAGCCGCGTGTGGCGCCACAGTTTCCTCCCGGATGGGCGCGGCACATATAGCGCCAACGGCAAGCGCTACGATTTCGCATTGGAAATCGACCGGAGTCGGATGGCCGAGGCGAAGATTCGCCGAAAGCTGACCGAGTACTATGCCTGCCTCACGGGGAATGTCTTGCGCGGACGGGGCATCGAATTTCTGCGACTCCTGATGGTCACGAACAGTTGGGAGCGAGCAGAAACGTTGCGCAAGGTCGCGCTCGAGCTGGACGCAGCCTTCCAGGGGGAGGGCATCCTCAGTGTGTTCATCACGACCTTTGATCGCTTGCGGGCAAGTGGGGCCAATTCCCCTATCTGGCTCCGCGTCGACCCAGGTCAACAAGGGGGCTCGGCGCTTACACAGCCCAAGACGTATTGCTTTGAGTGCTTCATCCCAAAAACGCAAGCTCCGCGCGAACCCGGCCGGGTGACCTACATCGGATAGGGACAGCCCAAGATGCAGCAACTCGTCATTTTATGGGCGATCTTCGTCGGACCGATCTATGTGGTCTTACTGCTTGCCCTCTTAGCCGGTCGCCGCTTTTTTCCAGAGGCGCAGGTGCTTTACGAACTGGCAGAGCCCATCCTGATGGTGCTCGCAGCGGCGTTTGCACTGGCATTAGCCGGCGTGCTCGCCCAGCTAGTCTGATTAGCTTTGGCTCGCTTGATCCAGATCATAACTTTCATTGGAGTAAAGATGACAGAACCACAAATGACCGCAATCGCCATTCCCGTGCACCAGGTACGTCCCGACCCCGAGCAGCCGCGTCATTTGCTTCCTCCTGACCTGACACAGGCACTTGCAGAAAGGGAGAGCCCGCAGGAAATCCTCGACCAGCTTCGCGAGAGAGCGAAACGTGACAAGTGGATTCGAGAACGGCTCACCGAATTGGACAGCCTTGCTGATTCCATCGCTGCCGATGGACTGATTCAGCCCATCCGCGTCTTTCAGGATGCAGAGGATCGATATCGCATCGAGTCGGGTGAACGCCGCTGGTGGGCATACCAAATCCTCGTTGGGCGAGGAGAGGCCCGTTTTGAAACGATCTCCGCATTCATCATTCCGCGGATCATGGAAGATACCGCGGTCCTCAGGCGTCGTGTTGCCGAGAACGTGTTTCGCTCGGATTTCACTGCTCTTGAAATGGCCCGGGCTATGGCGACCCGGAAAGAGGAGATTGCGGCTGCGGAACCCGGTCTATCGCGTCGGGACA
>JAJYJL010000073.1:5167-13236 GCA_021789565.1 Acidobacteriota bacterium | reverse complement strand
CTGGGGAACGTCCAGCGTGAGCATCCTGCCCAGGACCCATCCGGCGCGGGAACCGGCCTCGACCAGGTACCACACATCGGAATGCCGGGCGGTAGAAGCCGGTGGAATCACCCCGCCGCCGGCCGGTTTTCTTGGCACCACGCGGCGGTCAAACACTTCCAGCGCCAGGCCTTGCATCAGCATCCCGAGATCCGGGGCATCGCGCTGGGGCTCGAGGTGAATGTTGGCGGCCGCCACGGTGTGTCCCGCCGCCTGGACCTGCCTGTGCTGGAGCTCCTGGAGGATCTTCCGGCCGCTTTCATAGACCTTTGCGGGGATCAGTTCTTTGGTGATCACCCAGCCTTCACTGCCCGCGCCCGCCCGGACCCTGGCCCGGTCTCCCTCCTGCTTCAGAATTTCAACCCGGTCGCCATACTTCAGGACCGCGATCACTTGATGGACCACTGCGGGAGTGTCCAGCACATCCAGCGACGGGGAAGTAACGTAGTCCACCTCCAGGGGTGGCGCGGATTTGCGAAACCAATGATCATAAATGCCAATGACTGCCGCTAAAGTAATGACTGAAACGACGGCCACAATAACGGACTTCTTGTTAATAGCTTCCTCCCCGCGCAAAATGCAAATTCAGGCCCGCCAGATCGCCGCAGGTAAAAGGGCCCAATTCTGCAGTCCCACTGGCGACTTCGGGTGCGACGCAAAAAAAACTCACTGTGTAGTTTACAACTGCGCGGCGTGAATTGAACGCGTTTTCGGGTGGTGACTCAGTTTGGTTCCTAATTGGTGGCACGGCCATCCTGGCCGTGTTTTTTGAAAGCACCACGGGCGAGGACGGCCCTGCCACAATTCAAACTGGGCCACTACGCATTTTCAGGAAGTTCACGGAGAAAGGGTTCCCATCCACCATCCACCACTTAGTGTTGACAGGAGAGGCCCCCCGCGCCTAAGGTGACAATTTTTGAGGCGCGATGAAGAAAATACGAAGGCCATAACGGGGGCCGCCACGAAGATTGAAAGACTGACCATTGCCGGGGCTGCGGGAAACCTTGAGGCGCTGCTCGAGTGGAATCCCGAGTGGAAGCCGCGCCAGCTTGCTGTTGTGTGCCATCCGCATCCGCTCTATGGCGGCTCCATGCACAACAAGGTTGTTTTCAGGGCCGCCAAGGCGGCCATTCATCTGCACATTCCCACCCTGCGTTTCAATTTTCGCGGTGTGGGCCTCAGCGAAGCGACGTATGGGCATGGCATTGGCGAGCGCGACGACGCCCGCGCGGCGCTCGATTACCTCACGGAGCGGTTTCCGCAGCTTCCTGTCTCCATGATGGGATTCTCCTTTGGGTCGGTGGTCGCTCTGGCCGTGGGTTCGCCAGACCCGCGGGTCAACAGCCTGGTGGGGATCGGTCTTCCGGTAAACTCCGCGGACTTCAGCTTTCTCGAAAACGACCGGAAACCCAAGCTGGTGGTGCAGGGAACGCAGGATAGGTTCGGCTCCCGGGAAAATGTTGAGAAGCTCTTTCGTTCATTGAAAGGACCGAAGCGGTTGCGCTTTGTGCAGGATGCTGATCACTTCCTGGCCGGCAAACTGCACGATCTGCAATTGGAGATACAGGATTTTCTCCAGGGAGTCGTAAATCCATTACAATAAAAGTGATGGCTGTCAAGCTCCCGAGTAAATCGACTTGCGGGGTGAACCGATGGAAAATCTTGAAGACCCTGATGCTGGATCATTTTATTGCCCGCTATGCAAAATCGAAGTTGACGATCCGTTGGTATGCGGGGATTGCGCCGCGGTCATTTGCCGCCGGTGCGGAACTCCGCTTGAAAAGATTGATGAGTTGGGAGTCGGCTGAAGCAAGCCGCCGGCAGCGATCGATCTCCCGCTTCTTCGGCGCCTGACCTTTCCCGGGAGGGCCGGCCTTCTCTGTTTGGCCAGGCCGAAGACTGCCTGCCTGATTCCTTAGAACGCCACCAGGTCTCTGGCTGCTTTCACCACATCGGCCACCTGTGGCAGCATGGCGTCTTCCAGAACGGGATGGTAAGGCACATAGACGTCCTTATCCGCCAGGCGGCGCACCGGCGCGTCCAGAAACTCAAAAAGCTCGTCCGCAATGCGGGCGGCAATCTCCGCTCCGTAGCCCCAGGAGAGGCAGTCTTCATAAGCCACCAGCACCCGGCTCGTCCTTTTCACCGACGCGCTGATCAGCTCCCAGTCATAAGGCTGCAGGGAGCGAAGGTCCAGGATTTCAGCGCTGATTCCTTCCTTTTCAAGTTCTCGCGATGCCTGCAGTGAGCGGTTGACCAGCGCCCCATAAGTCACAATGGTCAGGTCGCTGCCTTCCCTCACCAGCTTCGCCTTGCCAAAGGGAATCATATAATCCGGGCCGGGGTAGGGAGCGCGATTGTACGTTTGCCGGTAAAGGTGCTTGGGTTCGAGGAAGAGCACGGGATCGTCCGAGCGGATGGCGGTGCGGAGCAGCCCGTTGGCGTCCAGAGCGTTGGAAGGCAACACCACGTGCCAGCCGGGCAGGTGGGTGAAAATCGATTCGCCCGACTGGCTGTGATAAATGGCGCCGCCCATCAGGTACCCGCCAATCGGCGCCCGCAGCACCAGGGGGCAGGAGAATACGTTGTTCGACCGCCAGCGCAGGGTTGGAATCTCATTGCGCATTTGCATAAACGCCGGCCAGATGTAGTCAAAAAACTGGACCTCGACAACCGGTTTGAGTCCCCGCGTGGCCATTCCCATGGCCCGGCCCAGGATGCTGGCCTCTGCGATGGGCGCGTTGTAACAACGGTCGGCGCCAAACTGGCGCTGTAGGCCGTGAGTGACTTTGAAGACACCTCCCTTGCCTTTCAGTTTGTCGATGTCCTTCTCATGGCTGCAATCGGCAACATCCTCACCGAAGACAACAACCCGCGGGTCGCGCGCCATCTCGTCCCTCAGGCAGGCGTTGAGAAGGTCCACCATGGTTTTGGGGTCGCCATGCGATTTGGCCGGCTGGTCAAATCTTTCAGAAGTGGGGTCGACGGTGGGGGAATAAATAAAGTCCATCAGGGTTTCGGGATCAGGGGGCGCGGCGGCCAGCGCCCGGTCGGCCGCTTCGCGAATCTCACGGTCCACCTCGGCTTCCAGGGCCTTCAATTCCGCTTCCGTCGCCAAACCCTCTGCCACCAGGCGGTGCGCCAGCTTGTGGACGGGGTCCTGTTTGGCTTCCCTCTCCCGAATCTCCTGCGGCTTATACAACCTTTCGTCGTCCGACATGGAATGCGAATAGGGCCGCACCACATGGGCGTGAATCAGCGCGGGCTTTCTCTGCTTGCGGACATAGGACACAGCCTTGCCGGCCGCCTCATAACTTTCCAGGAAGTCCGTCCCGTCGCATTCCACGGTCAGGAGGCCGGGGTAATCCTTGACCAGCCCCGAAATGCTGCCGCCTGCGGTCTGGTCGTCGACGGGAACGGAGATGGCGTAGCCATTGTCTTCGATCAGGTAAAGCACTGGCAGCCCGCGAAGGCAGGTGTAATTCAGCGATTCCCAGAACTCGCCTTCACTGGTTGCGCCGTCACCGAGAGAAGTAAAGGCAATTTCGTCCGCATGAAAGCTCGATGCTAGTTCGGCTGCTTCCGGAATCTGGGAAAAATAGCGGTTCGCTTCCGCCGCTCCGACCGCCTGCAAAACCTGGGTGCCGGTGGCGCTGGAGCTGGAAACAATGTGAAGCGGCCTCGAACTCCAGTGGGAAGGCATCTGCCGTCCGCCTGAATTCGGATCGTCTTTGGCGCCCACGCTTGCCAGCAGGATATCCAGCGCCGTCATGCCCAGTTGCAGGCAGAGGGCCCTGTCGCGGTAATAGGGATAGAACCAGTCAACGCCGGGCTTCAGGTGCATGGCGGCCGCCACCTGGATCGCTTCATGCCCGACCCCGTTGATCTGAAAGAATGCGCGGTTCTGCCGCTTGAGCTGGATCTCTTTGTCGTCAACTTTCCTGGCCAGATACATCACACGGTAGGCGTTCAGGAACAAATCCTTGGATGGACGGGGTGGCTGATAAGCCGAAATAACTGTTGCCATTCCGCTCCTTACTACAGGGATCTTTTCTTATAGAGTACAACTTTTTGCTGCCGGAAGCCCGCCAGATATTATTAGAATTCAGAGAGGTAAAGTCAATGACCTGGAACGTACTTTTGCCGGGAACTGGCTTTCAAGAATTCTACTGTTCCAAGTTACAAAACTCGCCGCATTACTCCGAAGCTCATCCCGATCCCGCAAAGCGGGAGAGGAAACTGCTTTTGACCATGCAAATGGAAGCGGAGCAGATGCCTCGGACCAATCAAAAAGGTTGGCCCTCTGCGGAATGACAGCGACACCGGCCAGACTTTCCTGTTGGGAGCTGCGCGGGTGTATGATAGCATGAGCGAATAAAAGGCGAAGGCCCTTGCCGGCGCTTTTGGCTCAGAGAGGCGACATGAAGCTCCCGTCACAAACTCATTTGGTTCCCCAGGCCCACGAACTGGAAGGCCCGTTTCGCGGCACCGCCTCCATCGAATCCGTCGTTCAGGAAATCCAGAACAGCTTCAAGGGTTCCCGCCGCGAAGGAGGCGTCACCGCCGTGCGGCATTACCCGGCGCGGGAAGCGCGCGTGGCGCCGTTTCCTGAGTTCCTTCCCGAGCGCGTGAAGGAGGCGCTGCGGTCGAAGGGCGTCGAAAACCTCTACTCGCACCAGGCCGTTGCCGCCAAGCTGGCCCATGAGGGCAGGAACGTTGTTGTAGTCCCACCCACGGCCTCCGGCAAGACGCTCTGCTACAACCTGCCCATCCTGAGCGAGCTGGTTGAAAATCCGGATGCGCGGGTGCTCTATCTTTTCCCCACCAAGGCCCTCTCGCAGGACCAGCTTGTGGAACTGAACCGCTGGACGGAAAAGCTGGGCGACGATCTTCGAACCTTTACCTACGACGGCGACACTCCGCAGGACGCGCGCAAGGCCATCCGCGCCCGGGCCAACCTGGTGATCACCAATCCGGACATGCTCCACACGGGCATCCTGCCGCACCACACCAAGTGGGAGCGGCTGTTTGAAAATCTTCGCTACGTTGTGATCGATGAGCTGCACTACTACCGCGGTGTTTTTGGCAGCCACCTGGCCAACGTCATCCGGCGGCTCAAGCGCATCGCGGAATTCTACGGCAGCCATCCGCAATTTGTCTGCACCTCGGCCACCATCGCCAATCCTGCTGAACTGGCCACGCGCATCATCGAGCAGGACATCGTGCTGGTGGCTGAGAACGGCGCGCCCGCAGCGGAAAAGTTTTTTGTGCTTTACAACCCGCCGGTGGTGAACCAGCAGCTTGGCATTCGCCGCTCCTATCTGAATGAGACCCGCAGGCTGGCGAAGGCCTTCATGATGCGGGGCCTGGAAACCATTGTCTTCGCCAACTCGCGCCTGGCCACGGAAATCCTGGTGACTTACCTGAAAGAAGATTTTGCCCGGCGGCCGGTGGGCCCGGAAGTGGTTCGCGGATACCGGGGCGGGTATTTGCCGCTCGAACGGCGTGAAATTGAGCGCGACCTCCGCGAAGGGCGGTTGCTGGGCGTGGTTGCCACCAACGCCCTCGAGCTGGGCATCGACATCGGCAGCCTCGACGTGGCGGTGATGGCGGGCTATCCGGGCACCATTGCTTCCACCTGGCAGCGGGCGGGCAGGGCCGGCCGCCGCGAAGGCAGTTCCGCCGCGCTGCTGGTGGCTACCAGCGCGCCGCTCGACCAGTTTATTGTTCAGAACCCCGACTATTTCTTCGATCATTCGCCCGAGCACGGCTACGTGAATCCGGACAACCTCCAGATCCTGCTCAACCATTTGAAGTGCGCGGCCTTCGAGCTTCCGCTGAAAGAAGATGAGAAATTCGGCGAGCTCGATCTCAAGCTGCTCTGCAAGCATCTTGAGGAACTCGGATTCCTCCACAAGACCAGCGAGGGCTGGCACTGGATTTCAGAAAGCTATCCCGCGGATGCCATCAGCCTGCGTTCTGTCTCCTCGGATAATTTTGTGATCGTCGACGTCACCGGCGAGCCGCGCATTATCGGCGAAGTGGACTTTACCAGCGCGCTGACCACCGTGCACGAAAAGGCCATCTACCTGCAGGAGGGCCAGCAGTACCATGTGGAGCGGCTGGACTACGAAGAGCGCAAGGCTTACGTGCGCCAGTGCGATTCGGAATACTACACCGATGCCATTTCCTACACCCGGATCAAGATTCTGGAGAATTTTGACTCGTCGCCGGCCGGGCCTGCTTTCAGAAATCACGGCGAGGTCCAGGTGAATACGCAGGTTGTGGGATTCAAAAAGATCAAGTTCCACACCAACCAGAATGTGGGTTCCGGTGAGTTGATGCTGCCTGAACAGGAGATGCACACAACAGCGTTCTGGCTGACGTTGCCGCAGCCGCTGCTGGAGGCCATGCCCTACACGCGCGATGACCGGCTGAACGGCGTCCAGGGGTTGGCCCACGCGCTGCAGGCGATTGGCACCCTGCTGATGATGTGCGACGCGCGCGACCTCGGCGTGGCGGTGGGTGAGAACCTGGCCATCGCGGAGGATGCCGAAACCTCGCCGCCGGCCCAGGGCCGCCCGTCCGTTTACACGAAAATCTTTGAGCCCAACATCTACCTTTATGATAAGTATCCTGGCGGGATTGGGTTCAGCGAACCGCTGTTCCGCCTGAGCCCGAGCCTGCTGGAAAACACCCGCCGGCTGATCGTGAATTGTCCTTGCGAGTCCGGCTGCCCCTCGTGCGTGGGGCCGGCGGGCGAAGTGGGGGAGAAGGGAAAGGAAGTGGCGCTGGCGATTCTGAGTACCGTTCTGCAGTCGTCATCCTGAACGGAGCGAAGGATCTCTGCATTTATTTTCACGCAAATACGCAGATGCTGCTCCCGCTCTGCGGGACCGGCATGACGGGTGACCTTTTCCCGCAACTTGAGCAGCCATGAACCTGGAAGAAAAACTTCGGGAGCTTAAGAAAGCCGCCGGCAAAACCGTGCGCGAGGATTCGCTCGAGCGCCAGCTCGAATACCTGCAGCGGATGGAGAAGCGGCCGAAAAGGGTTGCGGCGCAGCAAGCACCGCACGGGGTTGAGCACTACGTCGACGGCGAGGTTTGCAGCAATAAGCGGGGCGAATATTTCCATGCCAGCCAGCTTCTTCCCTTCGGCCGGCCTTACGGAAAGTTCTGCGTCGGCGATGTCGCCCACGCCGACCTCGCGCCGCTGGAACTGTTTCTGAACGGCAATAACATCCCGCCGGCTTCCTCGGTGGTTTACCTCGACACGGAAACCACGGGGCTTGCCGGCGGCACCGGCACGTGTGCTTTTCTGATTGGAATCGGCGCCGCCGAGGGACCGGGCTTCCGGGTGCGCCAGTTTTTTCTGCGGGACTTTACGGAAGAGAAAGCCGCCCTGGCCGCGCTGGCCGAGGCGCTGGAGCCTTACGAACTAATCGTGACCTACAACGGCAAGACTTTCGATATCCCGCTGCTTGAAACGCGCTACACGCTGGCGCGGATGAAATCACCTTTCTCGCGCATGGTCCACCTTGACCTGCTGCATCCGGCGCGCCGCTTGTGGAAACTGCGGCTTGAAAGCTGCCAGCTCAAGAACCTGGAGCGGGAACTTCTGGGCATTGCGCGCAACGGCGACGTTCCGGGATCAGAAATTCCGCAAATCTATTTTGATTATCTGCGCACGAGGAGCGCCAAGGCCTTGCAGCCGGTCTTTTTCCACAACGCGCTGGACATCGTAACGCTTGCCGCGGTTGCGGTTGAGGTGGGCCAGGCCATTGCCAGGGCGGGCGACGGAGCCGCTTGCGACAGCCGCGATCTGTTCAGCCTCAGCCGCGTGCTGGAGCGCGCCGGAGCTTCCGAGCTGGCGCGAACCACCTGCCTGCAGGCGATTGCCAGCGGCCTGCCGGAATCGGTTGAGCCCCAGGCCCTGTGGCAGCTTGCCGCCCAGCACAAAAGGGAGCGGCGATATCAGGATGCCGTCGAACTCTGGACGAGGATTATCAATCTGCGGTCAAGGTATGC
>JAJYJL010000073.1:0-5157 GCA_021789565.1 Acidobacteriota bacterium | reverse complement strand
TGAGCAACTCGCCATTCATTACGAGCATCGGGAGCGCGATGCCGGCAAGGCGCTGGAATACGCGGAAGCAGCCTTCCAACACCTTCAGGAAATTTCCGGATCTCATTTCCGCCAGCAACAGCTTTCGCACCGGCGCGAGCGATTGCTGAGAAAGTCGGGGAAAGCCAGCACCGCTTTGATGAGCTCATCCCAGTTGCCGGGCTGAGCCAGACTGGTTTTGATTGGGCAGGTGCGGACCGCGAAAGGAGAAAGGGCACGACTTCAGCCGTGCCAAACAGAAAACCCCCACCATCCACGCGGGCCTTAGCCCCTGAGCGCTTTTCAGGAGTAGACTCATCCCCCCCTCACCTCGATGGTGCCTCAAGACTCCGCCGACAGACGCATTCGCAATCAGGTTCACCCTGCAGGGGAAAGTGGGCAAGTCTTTTTATTCCACAATTAGATATGGCCTTCGAGGGTACTTGACACGACCCTGATAAGGCTGTATAGAGTCACCGTAACCGCACATTTGCCGCGTAGAACGTATTTGCACTTGAGGGCCGCGCCGCAGAGGCTCACTCGCACATCGCGCGGCACGGCCAGAAATGAAGGGGAAGCGTGAAGACCTCGATGGTCCTTCTTGCGGCACTGGCCTCTGTCACTGCTGCACTTTTTGTTATCTCCTGCGGCGGCGGCGGCGGGACCATCACTCCCCCGCCCCCAACTCCCACGGCAACGCTCGCGCCGAGCTCGCTCGCCTTCGGCAACCAGAACGTAGACACGCAGAGCGCGGCGCAGACGGTGACGCTCGCGAACAGCGGCAATGCCGCGCTCAGCATCTCGGGGATCACCCTGACCGGCACGAACGCCAGCGACTTCTCGCAGTCGAATGTTTGCGGGGCGTCGCTCGCGGCGGGGAAAAGCTGCAACATCGTCGTCATGTTCCAACCGACGGCGCAAGGGGCCCGCACGGCCTCGCTCTCGGTCGCGGACAACGCGGCCGGCAGCCCGCAGGCAGCGACGCTCACGGGGACGGGGGTCATCCCGCCCGACAGCATCTCGCCGTCCTCGGCGCTGGTGCTCCTCGGGGGGACGCAGTCCTTCGCCCTCACGGCCCAGAATACCTGCGCGTCCGCCCTCTTCGGGAACGTGCCGGTGTCCGGGTCGGGCACGACCTACACGGCGGCCTACACGGCGCCGCAGGCCCTGCCGAGCGCGTGGGCGGATACGCTCACCTGCACGGCGACGGTCGGCGGAGCCAAGGTCTCGGCGCAGGTCACGCTCAACTATCCGGTGCCCACGATCACGGGGACGAGCGCGCCGTACGGCTCGCTAGGAACGCTCTTCTTGTTCGGTCCGGCAGCGGGAAGCTTCTTCGTCAATGGTAGCGGATTCCTCTCGGACGGAAGCTTCAACCCCTTGAACGACCAGCCAGATACTTGCGGGGTTTCCTTGGTCAGCTGGAGCGAGGTCCAGGTGAATTTCGCAATAGGGTATAACGATTTCGGCTTCCAATGTTCCCAAGGGGGAGCCCAATCCGTTTGGGATCCTGGATTCCTCAACTTCACGGCAAGCGATCCGGCCACCGGCCACGGCGGAGGGACGTCCAACATCGGGCGCTTGGGGTTCCTGGGCGACCAGAACCTCGTTGCGTTCAACAAGACGGACGCCTTTCTGCTTGACCCGGCGACGAGCACCGTGCGCAAATTCAAGATTGCGGACGGGTCTCCCGACGGGAGCTTCACATTCACTCCGGGAACAGGACTCGCTATCGCCGTGGACGACGTGACGGGATATCTCGTACTTTTTACCGGTACGAGTACCGAGGCATTCGACCCCGTCACAAATACCAAGGTCATGGAGATTGATACTTCGCCAGGAGCGCTCCACGGAGGCGCGGCGGGGGGGGATTGGGCGGTGCTCACCGCGGGTGGAACGCTCGATTATCTCGACGCCATTAACCTCACCCAAGGCAGTGTCATCCACGAATCGGTGGCCAATACTCCACAAGATGCTCCTTGGGATTACCAATTGACTAACCTTGGCGGAAACCTCGTGGCAGTCGTATGGAGCGTGAACACTGGTGTCCTCAGCGCAATCGCTATCCCTTCATTTAACGTGATCAATTCGATTGCCTTACCGAACATCTTTGATTTCACCATCATGGGTAGTATGACTGCGCAAACAGAAAAGAAGGCTCCCGATGGCTGGCAACTCCTCGTCTTCAACTCCGGCCCCCTCCAGGGAACCGCCGTCCTGATCTCCCAATATGACCAGGTGCTTGTTTACGTGAACCTGACCACGATGACCGAGATCCGACGGGTGGACCTCACGGCGCCCTTCAAGAACGCCAATCCTCCATTGCCCGTCCTCCAATCCTTCCGCATCGGGAAGGACGAAGCGGACGGCTCTGTCGTCGTCGCCTTCGCCGATCCCGTGAACGGAAAGACGGCGCTCTACACCGTGGATGCGAACGGCAACATGGCGCCTTTGACCGCCACGGAACCGTGGCTCGCCACGGGGCTGCAGGAATCGGCCGACGGGACACAGATCTACTGGGGCAACCGCTCTTCGTTCGCCATCGCCCCAAAACAATAACTTCCTTAACCCCGAAGGCCGCGCAGACTGTAGCGGCGCTCTATGAGCGCCGGATTTTGTTATGAAAGCCCCTTTGCGAGAGGGCGCGACTTTACTCGTGCCGTCGATGTGGCATAGTTGATTCGGCTTTAGCCGCTGCGTCAGATCTGATGGACCCGCCGGAGCCGTTCACGGGCTGAAGCCCTCGAAATATTTTAGGGGGTCCGTGCATCGGCACGACTGAAGATCGTGCCCTTCGCGATGATTACTCTCGCGGTGAATCATCGGTGCTAGTCGCGGCCCGCCTGTTTCCCTTTGAAAACCTCGTCAGCGATCACCAGCGCATCCCAGCACGCCGGAAAGCCCGCATAGACGGCCATGTGAAGGACCGTTTCCAGAACCTCGGCGCGCGTGGCTCCGTTGTTCAGCGCCATCTCGATATTCAGGCGAAGGGCGTTTGGGCGGCCCAGGGCCGCCAGCGCCGCAACCGTAATCAGGCTGCGCGTCTTGAGCTCGAGGCCGGGCCGCGACCAGACTTCCCCGGCCACAAAATCCGTGACCAGCGTGGCGAAATCCGGCGAAAGCTTTGACCATGCTTCGCGAACTTCCTCAGCCCTTTCCTTGCCCAGCATCTGGTGCAGCATTTCAAGGCCTTTATCGCTCATGCGAATATCCTTTCCATGGAGGTTTTTGCGCGAGGAGGTTTTTCGCCCGGCTCTTATCTTGCCAGCTTCTGTGTCAGTCCAAATCCGGCGCTCACGTCAATCACCTGCCCGGTGATGCTTCGCGCCCGGTCTGAACATAAAAACAGAACCGTATCGCTCACATCCTCCGCCGTGACCATCCTGCCCAGCGCCGTGGAACCGACGAACTGCTCGCGCATTTTCCTGACCGGAAGCCGCAGCGCTTTTGCGCGGGCCTCGATCACTTCATCCATGGCCGCCCCTTCCACCGGCCCCGGGCAGACGGCGTTCACCAGGATGTTATGGGGGCCCGTTTCCTGCGCCAGCGTCAGCGTGAACCCGATCAGCCCCCACTTTGAGGCGGAGTATGACGCCCGAAAGGGATAGGCCACGCGGCCCGCCATGGAAGAAATATTGATAATGCGGCCCTGCCTTCGCGGGGCCATCGCCTTCACGCATTCTCTCGCCACGAGGAACGCTCCGGTCAGGTTGGTTTCCAGGACTTTGTGCCAGTCACTTGTGCTGAGCGATTCAACGGGCGCGGTGGGTCCGCGAGCGCCGGCATTGTTGACCAGGAAGTCGACCTGGCCAAACTTTTGAAGCACACGCTTCACGGCGTTTTTGACTTGCGCCTCGCGCGAGACGTCGGCACGGACCCAGAGGAATTGTTCGCCGTATTCGTGGAAATCACCGAGGGAATTGGCGGTGGCGGCGCGGCGTCCCACGCCTGCAACATGGGCGCCTGCGTTCAAGAGACCCAGGGCAATGGCCTTGCCGATTCCGGAGCCGGCGCCGGTGACGATGGCGACGCGGCCTTTGAATTGGCGGCTGTTTTCTGGCATAGGGCAGGCGAAAAATCTATCGGCTCAATGATGAAGCAGCCCGGGCGGCTTCTTTCTGTGCCCGGTTTAGCAGTTTGTTGAAAAAGTCCCACTCACATCATTCCGAGGGGCGAGGTTCTTTGTCGGCCCGAGGAATCTGCTTTGTTTTCAGTCACCCGATCAAAAGCAGATTCCTCTCCCGCGCTGCGGGATCGGAATGACGGACTCCGGACAATTTTTCAACAACCTGTTAGGGCTCTCGTTGCCTTTTTCCCTTGGACTTGAAAACCACCTGTTGCCGGTCAACTTTATCCTGGTTGGTCACAGAATTATGTTGGATGGTTTGCAGTTCTCCCACCAGCTCAATGTAATCGGGATCGCCCTTGTTTTTTCCTTTGCCTCGCTGCGCCGTACCTGAAAAACGGTAGTACACCTCGTGGATGGCCCGCGTGCGAAAATCCAGATGGTCGCCTTTGCGTTCGCCGATCGTAATGGGATAACTCAAAATGGCGTCCGATTCCGATTCTCCCTGGAGCACGTCGATGTATCCCTTCACCATCTGGTCTTCCTGCAGAATGGCCAGCGTATTATAAGGTTGCAGGAATTCATAATCGCCGGTGATGTCATTGATCGGGCCCGCCGCGGCTTGCGCTCTCAGGCTGCCCGCTGCAGCGAGGGCGGCAACGGTGATGATGACCCACACTGCCATGAGCCACGGATTCAGCAGCCGCTCGCGATTTTCCCGCCGCGTCTTAGGATGGAATAAAGCCATTTTCATTCGCCCCGACTTTCCCGGTTCGCGTTCCCTCACTTCCCGAAAAATAGTTTATTCCTCCCTCGCGCGCCGGGCAAGCCGGTTGGCCCCGCCAGTGAATCAAACGGCCCGTTGGTTTCAGGCCAGCGAAATGTTCAAACGGCAAAGTGCCCGGGAGCTAATGTCCCGAGTTATAAATTCGCTGAACAATGCTAACGTCATTCCGGTCCCGCAATACGGGAGAGGAATCTGCTTTTGGCGCGAGGACCGAAAAACAAAGCAGGTCCCTCGGGCCGATCAAAAGCATCGGCCCTCGGAATGACGGCGTCTCACGCATCATTTC
>JAJYJL010000072.1 GCA_021789565.1 Acidobacteriota bacterium | reverse complement strand
GTCACCGGCCAGGCGGTGAAGGTGATTAGATTGCTCACCTTCCCCAACAACCAGCAGCCGCGCATCCCGCAGACCCTTTTCCCGAAGCAGCGCGAAGGCCCGAAGCAGAATCCCCACGCCTTTCTTCTCCCAGAGCTGCCCCCAATAGAGCAACTGCGGATTTCCTTCGGCAACAGGCGGTGGCGCCTTCATCTCCCAATCGCCCGGGGTGATGCCGTTAGGGATAACGGCGATCGCCGCTCGCGGAGCGAACTTGCGGAGCGCATCAGAGATGTACTGGCTATTGACCACAAGCTGCCGAAACCTCCCCAGCAGCAGTCTGGCCAGCCACCAGTGCGCCCGATGTCCCCATGGCTGGACGTGATACCGCGCCTCCAGCGGAGCCAGGTCGTAAACGGTCAAAACCACCTTGGCGCGGGCCTGCAAGGCCGCCGCTGCTGCGAAGAGCGCTCGCGCGCCAGGCAGGATGTGGAAGTGGACCAGCCCGCCCGGATTGTCTCGCAGCCAGGATCGGACCGCCGAACGGTAGCGCGTCTGGAGCCGTATGTGGTATAGAGGTTCAGGAACTTCCGGCTTCTCGACGAGAATGAATTCTATCCGCTCATTGTAGTCGGGCGGCGAGGGGCGGCATCCTCTTGCCACTGTTCCCAGAAGAGTCAGCCTGACATCATCTGAACCGGCCACCGCGTTAGCCAGCTTCTGGATGGCGTTCGAAACGCCGCCTCTTTTCCACGGCGCAAGCTCCGGGGCGACAAAAAGCACTGGAATCATGGATCCTCCTGCACTCCCGTGGTGGCGCTCACTGAGGCTTCAAGCCCATAGCGATCAGGTCAGGACTCACCACCAGCTTCGCGCCTTTCAGACAGCCCAGGCCATTCTCCACTGCGAATGTGAACTTCAGGTAAGGCTCTCTCCAGGTTTTCCAAAGTACCCAGCGGAGGGAGCTCGGAACATCATGCGGAACAGGCCCCCCTGCGCGCAACGACACATCCAGAAAGCCCGCTAACTCCATCACTTCTTTTAAACTGGAAGATGTGTAAAGGTGATCGTGGCTCAGATCGGCAAACAAGTGCCAGCCCACCCAAGGCCGCGCACCGTTCGGCGTCGAAAGAACGAACCTCCCACCGGGCGCCAGCGCACCGTAAACCAGGCGCAGTAACTCAGCGGCGTCATCGAGGGAGAGGTGCTCGATAACGTGGTGGCATGACACCAAGTCGTACCCACCGGGACAAGACCGCAAAAACCGAATAATGTCCGCCTGTTCTACATCGCAAGCCACCATGCCTCGGGCCACCTCGGCCTGCTTGCTATCAGCATCGACACCCGCGAGATTCGAATAGCCCAGTGAGTGCAAAAAGTAGAGGAAATGCCCGCCGCCGCATCCCAAGTCCAAAATTCGCGCTGACCTGTTGGAAGGCAATAACTCCCGAAAGTGATAGGCAAATTTACGCGCCCAAAGCCGGTAGTCCGCCGGGGAATAGCCGTAGTAACGCTCAAAATGAAACGACGCGTAAGGTGAAACCCGGCGAGCGTCAACAGCGTTGTCATTCATATGCACCGCCTTCGTATCGAGGGTCATGTTCAATTTCCATGCGATTCAGGGCCGCTTCCCGCAAGCATTCCCCGCCGGGGATTGACCGGACCGAATCCTCATCATCCTCGAACCTGGAAAACGCCTCCTTCCACGAGGCCCTTCGCAGCGGGGCCGCGCGAACTGCCAGGCGCGCTAGCTCCCCAGCGCCATCTCCCGGTCACCGGCGCCGGGGTCAACCACGCTCCCCAGAGCTCCCTGGCGTGAGACGCTCGCAATCAAAATCGACAGAAGGAAGGCATACGACAAAACTGTCGCCCAGGCAGCCCCGCGGGCCTGCATCCTCGGAATGAGCAGGAAGTTAAGCCCGGCATTTAGCGCGGCCGCAAGACATGTCGCCATAAGGTTAAGCCTGTCGCGCCTGCGGCTTACCAGCAGAATGCCCACCAATCCCGTGCAAAAGTCCATCGGAAGAGCGATAACCAGGACACGAAGCAGCCCCACTGAACCCAACGTGCTGCCGTAGATCAGTGTCAGAATCTGCCCGCTGAACACCCAGATAACCGCGGCCAAAGCGCTGCCTCCAAGGGCCACCACGGGAAGGGCCAGGAGCAGCCATTTTCGCAAGCCCTCCGGGTCATTTGAGGCCGAAAGATGGGGATAGAAGGACCTCCCCACCAGGTAATACAATGCGAAAATCGAGAACAAAATTTTGTACGCCGCGTTGTAACGGCCCACCTCGGCCGCCGTGGTCATTCCGGCCAGAATAAACGTATCGACATTATTGAAGAGCAGGTTGAAAATGGTGGCGCCTCCCAGGGTGAAAATCGCTGTCCACGAAAGGTCCCTGGAAACTGCGGCCGGGGACACTTCGGCATCGCCGCCAAGCCGCGGCCGCCAAGCCAGGCGCCACAACAGCCACAGAAGCAGCGTCCCCAAGGCCATGAAGCCGATCCGGGAGGCCACCAAGGGTATCAGCGTCCTCCCCGTCCAGCGCATCCCGGCAATGGCAGCCGCAACAAAGCCGACGCTGGCGACCGCCTTCCTCGCCCCCAGCCATCCCATGTGGTCTAACCCCCAGGCGACCCAATCAAGTGAAAGAGCGTAAGGGATGACGGCCAGAACGAAACCCAGCACATAAAGTCGCGCTTCATCGGGAATGGGACCCCAAAGTGCGTACGCGCTTCCCGTCGAAACGGCGGCGGCACACAAAATCATCCGCTTCCGCAGCAGGGGGCGCAAAATGGCGGAGGCGGCGCCAGGAGTCCTGCCAACGATGCGCGCGCCAATCAGCGTAAGCCCCTGGTCCGCACCCATGCTCACATACAAAACAGCCGCCTCTGCCAGGGCCACCACTCCCAGCAAGCCGGCCCCGTAAACGCGAGCGACATAGGCGTTCAAAGCCAGGAAAGCGAGCCCTCCGGCAGTCTCTCCCACCCCGAGGTAGCCTGCGGATTTTAGTGTCCCCCGCAGGCTGATTCCTAAGCTCACGCGCCCGCGGGAAACGGGTTCCGCGACCACCACCGCTGATGCTTGTTCTGTCTGCAACGCGCTTCACCTTCCTCCAAATCCATCCCGGCTACGCGCCCGTCTCGACCATGGAGGCCGCCTGGCTGCGGACCAGTTGCAGGTCAGACTCCACCATCATCCGGATGAGTTCCTCGAAACCCACCTTCGGCTCCCAGCCCAGCTTTTCCCGCGCCAGGGCCGCATTGCCACAGAGATAGTCCACTTCGGCGGGCCGAATGAGCTTGGGGTCGATCTCCACGTACTTGCGCCAGTCGAGGCCCGCCGTGGAGAAGGCCGTTTCAACCAGTTGCTGCACGCTGTGCGTTTTGCCGGTGGCGATCACGAAGTCGGTGGGCTCAGGCTGCTGGAGCATCAGCCACATGGCGTGGACGTAGTCGGCGGCATAACCCCAGTCGCGTTCGGCGTCCATGTTGCCCATTTTCAAGCGGTCGGCAAGGCCATGCTTGATGCGCGCCACCTGGCAGGTGACCTTGCGGGTGACGAATTCCAGGCCGCGGCGCGGCGATTCGTGATTGAAACAGATGGTGGCGCAGGCGAACATGCCGTAGCTTTCACGGTAGTTGATGGTGATCTGGTGGCCGAACACCTTGGCCGCACCATAGGGGCTGCGCGGGTAGAAGCGCGTCTTTTCCGTCTGCGGAGATTCGTGCACCTTTCCGAACATCTCCGAACTCGATGCCTGCAGGAACTTCGCCTTCGGGCAATGCTTGCGCAACGCCTCCAGCATACGCAAAACGCCCAGGCCCGTGACGTCGCCCGTCAGCACCGGCTGCGTCCACGAGGTGGGAACAAAGCTCTGCGCCGCCAGGTTGTAGACTTCGTCCGGCTGGATCTCCCGCACGAGATTGTCGAGCGACGACTGGTCCGTCAGGTCGCCCTCCACCAGTTGCAGCCGGTCAACCATCCGGCCAATGCGGTCGAACTTCTCCACACTGCTCCGCCGCACCAGCCCGAACACCTCGTAGCCCTTGTCAAGCAAAAGCTCGGCCAGGTAGGACCCGTCCTGCCCCGTAAGACCGGTGATCAATGCCCTCATTTCGCCTCCTGATGTGATGTTAGCCTCTTAGTCTAGGCTAGACACGCTTCAAACCGCCCCAAATGGCCTGTTTTGGATTTTTCTCAAATTTATGCTTAAATTTTGTATGTTGTTGAAAACACATATTTTATAATTCAAAGCCGTGATTTCAGGTCGCATCTCAAAAAAGTGTTTCATTTTGACACAACGTGTAATTTTTACCTTCACTATGGCCGCTTTTCGCCTGAGGCTACATTTGCCCGCACCAAACCCTGGCCAACGTCAAGAAATGTCGCCGGCTGAACCCTCCTCTGAGGGAGCCGGCGACGGGCAACTGAACCCGGCCTATCCTCCCTCCGCCTCTTTTCCTTTTTCGCCGCCGTTGCCGCCCGGAGAAGCCTTCCTTTCCCGGCCGAGTCTACGTCGCAGCCAGCCCGCCGCTGCTCCAGGACCGTTCTGGGGACTCCAGGGCAGGCTGGTGCGCACGTCTGCCCAGACCTCAGCCGCCACCGCCTTGCGCGGGTCGCTCTGGTCGGTAGCATCCCAGGCTGATCGGGCCAGAATCCAGGTGGTGCAGGAAATGAACGCAAGCATTGCCCCAAGGAGCATGATCAGCATCCGAGGCGGAAACGACTTTTTCTGCGGCACTCTGGGTGGATCGAGCACCTTGACGCTCGGGACCTCCCTGGCTTCCTGCACCTTTGCCAGTTCATCCTGCTGGGTCAGCGTTTCAAAGATAGTCGCCTGGACCTTGGTCTGCCGCAGCAAGTCGGCGTATGTCTTGCCGAGCAGCGGGAGTTCCCGGATTGAGGGATAAAGCTGTCCGGCTGAACTGTTCTCATCCGCACCCTTCCCAGCCATATCCCGGAGGGAGCTCTGCAGTTCGTTCACGCGCGCCTGCGCGGAGCGTATCCGCACGTTGTTATCCGTATACATCTGCTTCAGGCCCTGGAGTTCTGATTCGGCGGCAATCAACTCTCCCTGCAGGGTGGCCGCCGCCATCACCATTGCCTTGCCCTGGGTGGGAACGTCGATGGCGCCCTTGCGGCTGGCAAACTGGCTGAAGTTGCGTTCAGATTCTTCGAGGTCCGCCCTCACCTGCTTTAGGCGGTTATCCAGAAAGACCCGCTCGCGGTGCGCGGCGGAAGTGCTGAGGTGGGTCACCACCCAGTTCAATTGGTTGACGTATTCCTGCGCCATCGCCGCCGCCCGGTGCGGATCGCGGTCGGTGACGCTGATGGTAATGATGCCGCTCTGCTGGTCTTCCGAAATATCGGTCTTTGCCGCAAGCTTCTTTCGCGCGTCTTCGAGGTAGTGTGTCCCGTAGAGATCCTGCAGTTTGAATTTGCTAATCAGGTGGTCCTCCACCGTATCGCTTTTTAGAATCCCCACGAACAGGGCGCCCGTTGTTTGTATTCCCAGCGCGCTTTCCGCCATCCCCGCCAGGCCTCCACCCACTTGGGACGACAGTGCTGCCAACATCGCAGTCCCGGAACCCAACGACTGGTCAGGCGGCATCAATTCGGCGGTGGACTGAAAGCGTTTCGGAATCAGGAAGGCAATCACCGTCGCAAACACAAGCCCCAAAATCGTGGCTTGCCCCAGCCAACGCCGGTTGCTCCACAGAAGTCTCACCCGCATGACACTGCGCTCGCGCGCCTGGCGCGCCGACTCCATATCCAGGGTCTCGATCACAAGTTCGCCGGGCGCGTATGTCCGGTCGCGGCTCATGTCTGTGTCAGTCGGAATCTCGCTCAAGCCTTCTTCCCTCTAAGAAACGTCCGCATCACACTTTTCAGTTCCGTTCACTGGAACCGCCATCGCGGCCAGTAAGTAAGTTGCACCGAGGAGCTGAAATTTGAAGCGGGCCCGGGACGAAGAACCGGAAAGTCCCACTTCTCATACTGCAGTGACGCCGAGACGCTGAGCTCCCGGCCAAGCCACAAACCAGCTTGCACGCCGCCGTCGTTCACGGTTCCTCCGTAGGGAACAAACTGCTGGCTCACTTTCTGGTGCCGGTACCGGAACCGGACATAACTGCGCGGACCCTGCCAGTACGTCAGCCAGGCCTGCTCGCCCTGACTGTCGCGCCCGATCCAACTTCCCATCAGGTTGCCGTCGTTGGTATAACCGTTCCGGTAGCGGCCGTTAAAATAGTAAAAGCCGCAACAAAGGTTGTTGGTGGCGTTGCCGATCGGGTTGTCGGTATAAACACCTTCCAGGCGCAGATCAAATTTCGGCAATTTGGGCAGATGAGAAAAGTAGAGCCCCGCGCTGTTGGCAGACCGGTCAAAATAGGCAACCGGAGAAAACTCGTCGTCAGTGAACGAGTCCGTATAAAACGTCACCCAGTTCCGCAGACCAGGCAGCCGGTAGCTCAAATCAAAACCCGACCGGCGGTCGCCGGGATCGATTTGCGGGCACACCGCGCTGATCTCATAACATCCCGGCGTGCCGTTCCCGGTCGAGAAGAGACTGCGCAAAAAAGTCTTGGAGGTGAAGGGTACGCCCGCCCCTGCAAACAACGCTGTACTTGAAAATCCGAATTCCAGGTTTGGTGACGGCTTGAAACTGATTTTTTCTCCGTGAATCATCGGCTGGTCTGAAAGCGGCTGGTTCCACTTGCCGAGCAGCCCGGTCGGCGCGCCATAGACAAAGTCCTGTCCGCTGAGCCGCCCCACAAAGAATTCCGTTCGCACCGGCCCCAACCATCCGAAGATGCCCGGCAGTTTGACGGGGCTCACCCGGCTGATGCGAAGCATGGTCACGGGCTCGGCGTTGTCGCTGAACATCATGGAGCCGCCCTGGCCCGGCCCCCACCAGAGACTCTGCTTTCCAAACGATATCTGCCAGTTTTCAAAGTTCATCGCCACATAGGCGTCCAGCGCGCGAAAACGATCCGCCGACGGCCACATCTGAGACGGCGCCAGCGGCAGGCCGGAGTCTATGTTTGAGATAAATTGCCGGGCCCCCAAGGGAAGCATCGGCCCTGCCGGCGCATGCTGGTATTCGCCCCGCAGATAAGCCGTGAAAGGTCCGGAGGAAGCCCAGCCCGAGAGCCCGGTGACACTGTTAAATCCTTCGCCGTAAGGGCGGCCGAAGTCGTTGGTGAGGGTCTGGCCGAAATGATATCCGTCGGTCAACGGCTGGCCCGTAATCCCCGTGAAGCGAGTGTAAACGGATTCGAGTTCAAGACTCCGGTTGCGGGCGCCGCCCAGCAGGCCCAGCGCGTCGGCGAACTCTTTTTGCAGGCTCCCGATCAGGCGGTCTGCCACCAGCGGGGCCTTTTCTTGCGATCTCCGCCGGTCAGCGGCCTCTTCCACCAGGCGGGCACATTCCAGGCGGGTCCACGGCCGCATGCCCAGCATCGCCGTCTGCACGTAACCCATCGCCTCCAGCCGCTCTATCACCGGATATACCCAGTTGTCCAGCGGCACGTAGGGCGAACCCATGTTCTCCGTCCGCCGGTCGTGTTCCTCGCCGCCTCCGCGCCCGGGCATCTGCCAACTGTCGCCCCAGATTTCAGGATTGTGGTGCGCATGGTAAACGTGCTGGGCAATCAGATAGCCCAGTACGCTGCCCACCAGCACGTCCGACGGAAAATGTTCTTTGCCTGTCACGCGCGAAGCGCTGATGGCCGACGCCAACCCGTAAGCAAAGAGTTTGGTCAGGGGACCGGGATACTCATGCGCCAGGACGCCGGCTGCCGACCAGGCGGCAGTGGCGTGCTCCGACGGAAAGGAATTCCCTCCCTGCCTGAAGCGCCCCCCGGCATTGCCGACGTAGGGACGCTCACGGCCGGCCGCGTTCTTGATGGCGGTTGCGGCCAGATAACTGTCGATCACCGCTTCGCCACTCAGCAGGCCCGTCTCCCGCATGTGCTCGTTGTGGCGCACCTTGCCCCACAGGTACATGCTGCCCGCGGTGCCGATCAGGGCCGCCGCTCCCATGTTCGAAAAGCTCCGGCCCTGGCTGATCCGGTTAGGAGAACTGGCAAAACTCCGGCTGGTTGCGGTATCGGTGGCCAGCAGGGCTGCGGCCAGCCCACCCAGGGGCACCAGCCAGTTGGCGTCATGCAGGCGCAGATGGAATGGGCTGGTCCAGATGGCTCTCTGGTCGCCGGCAATATGCTTCATCAGAGGGATCCCCACCTGGTTTTGGTATTCGTCCGGGGAGAAAGTGAATTGCCGCCCCTTCTTGTGATGTCCCCACCAGTCCGGCTGCGGATGACGACGAACGGGCGCCCCGGGCATGGACGGCGCAAGTTTGCTTCGCGCTTTGGTCTGCCCCAGGGCCGGCACCGAAGTCATCAGAATCAGGCACATAACGACCAGTGATTTCCGCAAATGAACTCCCAGTCTTTAGCGTGTGGCCACGGCAGCGGCGATGGCCGACGAGGAAGCAATCTGGCTGATCTGTATCAGGTTCTTCCAGAGGGTTGAACCCCCGATGGGCTTTTCGGGAACAACGATGGTGTCGCCGGGGCCCATCCGCGCGGATAGCACATCGCCACGCCACCAACTGTTCATGCCGCCCTTCCCGCTAACCACAGAGCCATTCGCTCGAACGATAAAGATCGCCTTCTTATCGCCCAGGCCGGTCACACCGCCCGCCCTGCTCAGGTACCATCCCGCCGTCCTGCCCGGCTCATAGGTAATGGCGTTCGAGTTGTAAACCTGCCCTGTGATCACCACAAAATCGGGCCGCTTGGGAATGAAAAGCGTGTCACCCGCCCGCACCTGTATGTCATCCACCGAGTTGGCAAACGACCACGGATTGTGGTTGAGATGGACAACCAGACGTCCGGTGACTGGAGCTTTCCGCAGGGCCTCAAGAACCTGCTGGTGTTGCTCGATTGCTGCTTTTTGCAGTGCCGCCTGCTCCGATGCACCTTCAGTGATGGAAACTTTCACGTTCGTGGCGTTTTGCTCGACCTGCCGGATGAGTTCGTCCCGGCTCTTCTCCTGCAACTGCCTTACTTCGGGGCGATCAAGCACCGCGGCCTGCGGATAAGCTGTGGGCAGGAACCCGCCGGCGCGCTGCAGCACCGAACTCAGCCGCTCGCCGGGAGAGATCCCGTAGGTTCCCGGGTGCCTGACCTCCCCGCGGATCGTGATCGAAGCGCCAATGTCATTCCAACTGGGAAGTTCCCTGATGGTCAGTACATCTCCATCCTTGAGGACCGGATTCTGAGTTTCAGTTCCTGTCAGCGCCGCCTGCAGGTTGATCCGCTGGTGATTGCTTGTTCCGGGATTCTGGCCATTGGTGTTGTAGGTCGTCAGGTCAGCCGTTTGCCTGTCAGCGCTGCGTTTCAGTCCGCCCGCCAGTCCCACCAGGTCGGCCACCCGCAAGTTCGCTGTCAGCGGAAAACGTCCCGGCCGCACAACCTGCCCAACCACATAAACACTGGGCGGGTCAGCCTTCAGGGGGCTCTGATGCACCAGGATGCTGTCGCGCGATTCGAGCAATACGTTTTCAAGTGGGTCCCCATTCAATGCTTCGCGCAGGTTGATGTTTATGATCTTCAGCTTGCCGCCCGGCAGGTTGCGCACCAACTGGGCAGAGTCGAGGGAGGCGTCCGGAGCAACGCCTCCCGCCTGGTAAATCGCGTCCCGCACACGGACCGCCCCTGCGGTACGGTAGCTCCCGGGATATCGCACGTCGCCGCCCACCGTCACGACCGGCGCATAATGGAAATCAAACCGGCTGAAGATCCTGACCGTATCGAGCGGTTCGAGCCTGGGAGAGGTTTGGGGATAGGCCAGCGCCGAGGCCAGGTCAAAACTTTCAACGCTTGGAGCGTAGTCAGGCGCCTTCAGGCGAATGATTTCCGCGTAATGTTTGGCCGGCTCGGGCAACAGGTCGGTGTACGATGAAATCAGGTCGCCCAGCCGCATTCCGGGATGGTAGGAGTAACGGCCCGGCCGCAGCACATGTCCTTCGAGATAAACAGAATCCTGGTTGTAGGGCGCGATGGGGAAAATGCGAATGACATCGCCGTCATGAACAGCAAAAGACTCGAGCTGCTGATTGATTTCTGCCGAGCCTTTCGGGTCACGGATGTTCAGGCTCAGCATCGTCCTTTTTTCATGCGCCACCACGCGCTGGACTTCAATGTGCCGCAGAGCGGCTGTGGGAAGGATGCCGCCGGCCAGTTGAAGGACCTGCGCCAGCGCCTTTTCTCCGTGCAGTTCATAAATGGCCGGCCTCCGAACCATTCCTTCAACCTTGACCTCCGGACCGACCGGAGGCACCAGGATGGTGTCGCCGTTTTCCAGCCCTATCAGGTCTGAGCGCACGCCGTGCAATAACAGGTCGTAAAGGTCGACGCTCTGGACCAGTTCCTTGCCCCGGTAATGCTTCACCATCCGCAGGGAACCTTCCGGCGTCGGTCCGCCCGCGGCAAACAGCGCATTCAGCGGTGTCGAGAGCGAACTGATGTCATAGGCGCCGGGATACCTGACTTCGCCCACCACGTAAACACGAACCGTGCGGAGCCGCGCCAGACTGACATCCGCGGAAACATCGCGGAACTGGGTCCGCAGCGCCTGCTGCACCCGGTCCTGCACCTGGCCCATCGTTTCTCCGCTCACCATCAGTGGGCCAACCTCCGGCAGCGACAACCGGCCTTCGCGGTCAACTACCCGGTACAAACGTGACGCCACGCTTCCCCACAGGTTGATGCTCAACCCGTCTCCTGGACCCACCACGTAGTTGGGACCCGCAGGGAGGTCCATGGGAAGCTCTGACGTGTCCACAGGGGCATTTTCAAAAACCTCCAGACCAAAACGGCGGAGCTTCGGCGAGTGGGGAGAAACCTGCTCGTAAAGATCGTAGAGCGAGGGAATATCCGAATACGGGTTGGGGCGATGAACCACAGGCGGCCGGGTCGTCCGTTCCTGATAGCTCGCGCCCGTCTGCCGGTAGTAAGGAGAGTTTTGCCATGGACGCGCCTGCGTGCCTTGCGGGGGTCCGGGCGATTCAGGTCCCTGTTCACGAAATTGCTGTTCCATTTGAGCGCGGCTGCTGTTGCTTTCCATCTGCGTCGTTAAAAGCGGTGGAAAACTTGCAGTAGTCGACAGCGCGCCTGGCGCCGGCCCCAACTCTGGAACGGCAAGCTCCGGCTGGGCCTGCGGAGACCTCCGCGTCCCCTGGTTTGCAGCCGAACCCGGGCTGTACACCGGGTAGAACTGGGCCGGCCATGGATAGTAGGCAGGCGGGCCCTGGCGGGAGGGCCCCTTCTGGAGCCGATTCTCCTCCGCCAGAAATTGGATCTGTTGCCGCTTTCCCATCTGCGAATTGGGATTGACTTCAGGCGTCAGGTAGCCGTAACGCTGCAACAGGCGGGTTGCCACAGCCCGAAACTTGAGGCCGGCCTCCAGGCGGGCAAAGATGCCATCCTTGCTCATCTCGTTTTCGTCCACCATCTGGCCGTGGTCCGTGGCGTCGCGCACCATCCAGTGCTGCAGTTCCACCAATAGACCGGGCTGATTGTCCAGCACCGCCTCGATCTCCTGCGCGGATGCGGCAATGTATTCGAGGTTTTGCCGGGCCAGGTTGGACACCTGTGCAAGGTCGGAATCCCGGTTGATCTGCCCATGCTGCGCTCGTGATGAGGATGGCTCCGGTTGCTGCTGTGCCAACAGCGCCAGGGACGACGCAGCCACGGCCACCGCAAGCAGCGCCGCACCCCTTGTGACCCCTGCGCGCCAGACAGAGAAACATGGCGTGTTCTTAAGACAAAAGCTCACTGATAGCCTCCTGCGCGCCGTCCAGGGCCCCGGAGGACACCGAGAATTCCTTCTTCGGAAGCCTCCACATCAAAGGAATGGATATTGATGGATGCCCAATAGAAAACGCTGCTGTTGCGCTCGGGCGCCAGAGCGAGAATCTTCATGTTGGGAAATTTTTCCAGCAATATGTCACACACGGCTGGACGAGAATGCGGATTGTCCAGCGTGACGATCAAAAAGTCCGGCTGCTCCTGCTCGGCGGCGGAAAAGATGTCCGCCTCATTCTGAACTTCACCCACCACCTCGATGTCGGGTTGGTCGGCGATCGTTGCCAGAAGGAGTTCGCGGATCATCCTGGGCCGGTTGGCAACCAGCACGCGTACGTTTCTTGTCATGCGGCTCTCCATTACCCCTTTGTTATCGACAGGTAGCCGCGGGAGGGGTAGATTCAAAGAAGAGTGGGGCCAAAAGGGTTGACCCGGTTAGATCTGTACCAGTACGCTGAGCCGCTAAAGTACCAATTCCGGTCTAATGGAAATTCCAGGGGATTGTCCTGAGTGCAGGAAAAAGCAGCCTTGGGGCTTATAGAACGACCTGACTGGCCCTGACCATCTCAACCACGGAAAGACGGTCATCAGCCCCGACTTTCTGCAGCATACGATGGACATGGTTCTTGACGGTCTGTTCGGAAAGATTCAAATGGAGGGCAATCTCTTTATTCGTCAGGCCCTGGGCAAGCAAGGGCACCAGTTGTTGCTGGCGGCGAGTCAACCCTAACTGCGATTTCACCCGCATGCTGGGCAGGTTTGTGCACGTCGCGGCAACATAGCGGAAAAGAGTTCGGCAAAGGCGAGGCGGGCATACCGCCTCATCCCGCGTCACGGCCCGGATGGCAGCCACCACATCCATGGCCGAGGCATCCTTTAAGACGTAGCCCGCAACCCCGGCGCCAACGGCTTTCAGGAAAGTTTCCTCCTCCCATTCCATGCCAATCATCAGGGCCTTCAGCCCGTCCACCGACCTCACAATATCCTGGACCATCTGGAACCCAAAGACATCCGTTACCGAAGAGTCAATCATTAAGACTTCGCAGTCAGATTCCTGTACCAACCTGGCGGTCTCGGACGTGCAAGCAGAGGCCTGGACCACAACAAATTCGCTTTTTTTTCGAAGGATCCTTGTAAGGGCCTCCAGAAGAAGGCGATTCTGGGCAAGAAGGAAAATGCTGACCTGGATGCTCACCGTGTCCCTAACCTCTCATTTTTAGTCTTGACGGTCAACTCAGCAGCAATTGAGAGAGTTGCTCATTTTTTAAGTGACTTGCAGGAGAGCGCAGTGACCGCAGGCACAGTCTCACGGCAGAGAAAAACAGATCAAGAGCTTGATCCTCTCTCCCAAAGGTTAGGAACAATACATCGCGCGATATTTTATAGTTCGCAATATAACGCATAGAAACTGGGGTCTGCCA
>JAJYJL010000071.1 GCA_021789565.1 Acidobacteriota bacterium | reverse complement strand
TCCAGCCCTGGCTGGTGAGATCGAGCGGACTCTGTCCCTCATGCGGAACGAAATTCGAGCGGGTTCGTGACGATACGACTTAACATAGTAATACTAAGGGGTCGTAATCGGCCGGAATGACGGGAAAAGTGTGTCCAGCCGGGGCGATTCTCCGCTGGCAGCGTCATTTTTTACTTCTCCGATCTGGCCGATTCATTATATTCTATAAGTCCTGGTTGTCACGGACAGGATCGCTGCCTTTAAGCTCTGAAATCCGGACATTACTGCAAGGATGTCGGTGGAAAAGGCCCTCTTGATAGGCGTCGAGGGTGGTGAGCGCTGGAAGCGGTTTGGCCGGTTTGGAGCCGCGATCCGGAGCGGCGGATTTTGAAAAACGATCCGGGGCAATTGCGGATGACATCGCAAAGGCCGGCCCGTGGGTTTCTGTGACTGAGGCGTGGGAATGGTGTTCCCACAAAAACCAAATTCCGGGAACGTCTGGGCGCAGGTTGCGTTCTACTCGAGTCTGGGTTTTATTATTCCCGGCGCCGTTGTAGGGGGCGTACTGCTCGGATGGTTTCTCGACGAACATCTGCACACGTCGCCGGTTTTCGTTACACTGGGAGGTTTGGCAGGCGCGGCCGTGGGCATCGTCGAGCTCCTCCAAATTTTGACCCTGACTCAGAAAAGTGCAGATCGGGACAGTGAATCCGACAGCTCTGGAAGGGGCTGAAGCGCGGCTGCCTCGATGGATGGTGGCCATTGCCGGCCTGGGGAGTCTCGTTTTTCTGGCACTGGGCCGGGGACTGATGGCTGCCGCTTTTGCCCTGGGAGCGGGAATTTCCATCCTGGGTTATCTTTGGCTGGCGCAGGCAGTGAAGGCTGCGCTTAATGCCAGTGAAAAAGGCGTGCCCAGGCGGGTTTTGCTCAATCTCGTCTTGCGGTATCCTTTAGCATTCGGAGCCGTGCTTGTCTTTTATGAAACGCACTGGCTTCCTTTCACGGGGGTTCTCGCCGGTTTGTTTGTGCCGTTTGCCGGGGCCCTTGTGGAATCGCTGAACCTGCTGCAAAGGTTGATTCGGACGGAATACCATGGAGCATGAACTCTGGTTTACAGCCCTTCTGAATAAGCTGTTCGCGTACCTGGTTACGCCGCTGCTGATGGCGATTTCGCGCCTTCCGCATATGACTTTTGTGCGCCCGGCTGACCCGTTGCATCCCATTCCGAATTACCTTGCAGGAGAAATCATGGTTCTCCTGCTGATTGTGGTGGGGGCGATTGTTCTTCGGAGAAAGCTCTCCGTGGAGAACCCGGGGAAGTTTCAGATGGCGATGGAAATCTTTTTCGATTTCATTCGCAACCTTGTGGATGAAGTGATCGGTCACGGCGGCCGCCGTTACGTGCCCCTGATCGGCACCATCGGCCTGTTCATTCTGCTCTGTAACCTCGAAGGCTTGGTCCCCACACTGATCACTCCCACGGCGACCGTCTGTGTGCCCGTCGGGTGCTCTGTGCTGGTCTTCCTCCATTACAACTTCCATGGTTTCCGCGTGAAGGGCGTTTTCGGGTATCTCCGCCACATGGCCGGACCGATGGTTGCGATCGCTCCGCTCTTTTTCCTCGTCGAGGTGTTCAGCAGCTTCTTCCGGATGGTTTCCCTCACGGCTCGTTTGTGGGGCAACATGACGGCCAGCGTGATGGTACCCGGCATCTTTATATCACTCGGCTTGAATTTCTACGCCTTCTTGATGCACTCGGGGTGGTGGAAACTCCTGAGCCCGATCGGGCTGGCCGTCGTCTCGATTGCTTTCCCATTGGCTTTCTTGGTGCTGCACATTATCGAAGCAGCCCTGCAAGCTTACGTGTTTATGATTCTTCCAGCGGTTTATATCAGCCTGGCGATTTCGGAAGAGCATTAGTGCAAGGTTGTTTGTCCTTTAATTCGGCTTTATCCGCGAGCGTGAGACCCGTCCTGCCCCCGTGGTGACGGGTAACCACCCACTGGCGGAAATTTCATAAGGCTCCCCTCCGGCAAGGAGGAGAGTTCCAGGAGGAAGTTGATGAAATCGAAAGTAATGGGTTTGATGGCCGCGGTGATGGGTTTGCTTTATGCCATGCCGCTGCTTGCAGCGCCTGCGGCTGCCGGCGCGGCGGCAGGCGGCACCGATTGGGTGCCCATCGGCGCGGGCATCGGGATGGCGATTGCTGCAGGGCTCTGCGGTTTGGGACAAGGACGGGCCGTGGGAAGCGCTTGCGAAGGCGTCGCCCGCAACCCCGGCGCCCGACCAGCGATCCAATTCTTCATGATTTTTGGACTCATTTTCATCGAGTCTCTGGCCATCTACACGATGGTGATTATTTTCGCCAAAGTGAAATAGTCGAGTCCGGGCAAGGCCAGCGAGGGAGGGGAGGCTTTGGCCTCCCTTCCTGCGCGAGGAAGCGCCTGGGATTGTTGTGGCGGGCGCAATGGGCGCAACCCCACGTTTTCAATTTCCTCCACCCTCGGTGTGGATTCCACTTCAAGTTTCGCTATCTTCAGCACGATTCGATTGACCTGCGCCGCCGGTTCTCTGAGTTTTCTGTTGCCATGGAGCGCCTGCATCGTTACTATTCTTGTAAGCTTGGGCTGGCAGGAAATTGCGGGGTGCTTCGGGGGTCCGAAGCATGGTGAGTGGTTTTAACACCGAAATCGAAATTGAAGGAACGCGTTTTCACATTCAGACTGAGGTCCGGAAAGATTCGGACATCGAAACCGCCGTGTACGTCAAAGGTGCGGTCATCCATTCGCTCAAGACCTTGCACCCCGACTCTTCCATTGCAGACGAAGGCCATGAGCAGCGATTCATGCAACTGCTGGAAGGCCAGCACCGGCAGGTGATTGAGCAGATTCGGGCGGGTGAGATCAAGCCGCCTTCGGTGCCGGCTCCGATCTCAGATCCGCCTGGCCAACTATGACTTTGCACTTGAACGGCGAGCAACGCGAAGTTCCTGAGGGCCTGAATCTGGCAGGCCTGGTCGAGTGGCTGGAGCTTCCAGCCGACCGTGTCGCCATCGAGCGCAACCTGGAAGTTGTGAAAAGAGCCCACTGGAACAATACCCAACTGCAAAACGGCGACCGGCTTGAGATTGTCCGGATGGTCGGGGGTGGCTTGCCCTGCCCTGCCCGGATGGGTTCCGGGGATTGTCCATGCACCCCACTGTAACCAGCACCTCCGGACTTATTCTTGTCACGTTGCTCATCAAGCTGGGCGTCATTGCCTCACTGGCCAGCATCATTGCCCGCTTTGACAAGTTCCGCCGCCTGCTGCTGGTGGAAATCCGCACTCCCAAACAAAAGCTCGTATTCGCGGCGTTTCTGGGGGTGCCCTTCATGCTGGGCGTCCTCACGCGCCTGGTGGCCGGCTATCAGGGTGCCGACCTGAGCCTTGAGATCACGGTGATCGGCGGCCTGCTGGGCGGGACCATGGTGGGGCTTGTGGTGGGCATGTTGGTCAGCCTGCCGGCGGTCCTCATCTCTCATGTTGTTTATGCCATTCCGGTAGGAATCCCTCCAACACGGCATGAACTTCTGGCTGTTCCCATGGCCGTTCTCTACGCGGTGGTGGCCGGCTCGGCGCGCTGGCTCTGTCCCAACAAGGAGGAGGTCTGGAAATTTTCCCCTTTTATTGACCTCAGTCTTTATCGCTCCATCAAGCAGCGGTTCAAGCAGCCCTCGATGGACTGGCAGGTCCTGTTCTTTCTGGTTTGCGTCGCCCTGGAACTGTCGAGAATTGAGGTCGGACGGATTTCGAACGGCAACCTCTTCTTCCTGAATCCGCCCCGTTTGTGGACGGAAATTCTGGTCCTTTTTGCCACGGCCATTGCGGTGGCGCTCCCGCTGCGCATCTGGAACAACACGCGCATTGAGAAGAAGTTGGAAGAGAAGGAACGGAGCCTCATCCAGGCCCGCATGGACAGCCTGATCAGCCAGATCAATCCTCATTTTCTCTTCAACACGCTCAACACCGTCTCCTCGCTCATCCGCCTGGATCCGGACACTGCACGCAAGGTGCTGGTGAAACTTTCCAGCATCCTGCGGCGCAGGCTCAAGACCCAGACCCACTTTGCGCCCCTGCGGCAGGAACTCGAATTCATTGCCGACTATCTGGACATCGAGGTGGTGCGCTTCGGGCGGGACAAGCTCCGGGTGGTGGAAGAAATTGATCCCGCCGCGCTGGATGTGATCGTGCCCACCATGATCCTGCAGCCGCTGGTTGAGAACGCCATTCGCCACGGTATCGGCCCGAAAATCGAAGGGGGAACCATTACCCTGCGCGCCGCCCGTGGTAATGGCAGGATTGCCATCCAGGTCAGCGACGATGGCCTGGGAATTCCCAAGCACCGGCTCCCGGAGGTCTACGCTTCCGGCATTGGAATCATGAATGTCCAGGAACGCCTGAAGGTGCTTTACGGCCAGGATTTTTCCATGAAGGTCGAAAGCGAACCCGGAAAGGGGACCACCGTGCGTCTTGAGTTGCCGGAGGTGGTGGCGGCTGAAGAAGCGATTTCCGTTGATGCGATCCAGGCTGAGCTAGGGCAGACTTGAGCTCAATCTATGGCTTTCCTTCTTTTCTTCAGCCTTTGAACGGCGCATCCTTGTCCAGAACCTGACGCCCGTCCCGCATTCCGAAAGGGTTTTCTTTCCCCAGTCGTTTTTCCCGGATCCGCCCCACATTCTCCCGACTGCTTCAGCCCTCAATCTGTGTTAGTATCAAGCTTTTGCACCTGGAATTCTATCTCCGTTCCAGCTCATGGCGAACGCAAACGGCGGACCGGTGAAGACACCGGTTTTTTTGACCGCAAATCCATAAGTTCGAGGAAGGTTGATGGCCAAACGTGACTCCGACAAAGTGAAAACAACTCCCAGCTCAATGAGCATGATTGAGCCCCGTTTTCGCAACATCTATAAGAAGTTCTATAAGGAGACCTATTACACCACCACCACACTCGACTCCAAAACCAAGGAGTTGATCGCGATTGGGTGCTCGCTGGTGGCCAAGTGTGAGGGTTGCACCAGGGGCCACATCAAAAAGGCCCTGCAACTGGGAGCTACCAGGGAAGAGATTTCGGACGCCATCGTTGTGGCCGTTGGAATCGGCGCTGCCGCTGTGGTTGACATGACCGACAAGGCTGCGACCCACCTGGATCTCCACCATTTCGAATAGCGCAGGCAGGGAGAGTCCTCCGGAGCGGGGCGGCGTGAAGGCTCCGGAAAATAGAATACCTTGGCGCTCCTGAAGGCCTGAGGGCCTGTCGGTTACCACATTGCGAGGACAGCGGGTGAATTTTCTGATCATCTGCATTCTGTTTCTGCTGCTCTTCCTGGGCCTGGCGGACAACCAGACCATTCCCGCGCTGCTTCCCCTGCTGATCGATTCCCTCCACATCACCGTTGAACAGGCAGGATTCCTGGCCGTTTTTTATTCCGCAGCGGCGGCCCTGGCTTCGCTGGTGTCGGGGATCTTTTCCGACCACTATGGCCGCAAGCCTTTCCTGGTTGCCGGGGCCGTCGTGTTCGGCTGTGCATCATGGATGTCGGCGCATGCCGGGAGCTTTATAGGGCTGACGGTGGCCCGCGGTTTCACCGGTCTTGGCGCTGGGGCCATTTCAACCTGTTCCATCGCTTTTGCGGGCGACTGGTTTGACTACAGCATTCGCGGGCGCGCCCTCAGTTGGATCTCGACGGCCTATTTTGCTGCCCCCATTCTGGGCGTTCCGCTGGCCGCCCAGGTGGCCGACCGCCTGGGATGGCGCAACACGTTTTATTTCTTCGCGGCTTTGGCCGCTGCCGCTGCCCTGCTTTCGCTGCGATTGCCGCGAGACAGCCGCGAAGCCGGGCCCACCTCGGAAAAGTGGAGGGCCACCTTCCGCGCCTGCCGGTCGTTTTTCCGGCGCCGCGACACCAGCGCTGGCCTGGTGATTGCCTTCCTGGTTTCGGGCGGGCTTTACGGCTTTCTTTACTACATCGGCCAGTGGCTGAATTCGTCCTTCGGCGTTCCCACCCGGACCATCGGCTGGGTCTTCATGCTGGGGGGCCTGGTGGCGCTGATCGCCGCGCCCGTGGCCGGCATTCTTTCAGACCGCTGGGGAAAACGCCCGGTGTTGATTGCCGGCAACATACTGCTGGCGCTCTCCGTGGCCCTGGTGCCGTTTTTCCCCTGGGGCGCCGGACTGCTGATTGTTTTTGCCGTCACCAGCCTGGGCGCAGCTTCCCGCCAGGGACCGCTGGCGGCGCTGATGACGGAACTGGTTCCTACGGCCGAGCGCGGTTCCTTCATCGCTCTTAGAAACGTCTTTTCGCAGATGGGAATCGGGCTGGTGGTGCTGGTCGGCGGGGCCGCCTACGAACACTACGGCTATTTTGCGGTGACGACTTTGTGCGCGGTGATGACAGGCCTCGTGGCCATACTGCTTGCCACCCACATTGTCGAACCCCGAACGGCGCCACAGGACGCGCGATCGTGATCTCGTAAACCGGCCGATGGGAACGGCGGCCGGCGGAACAGAAGGTGACTGTGTCGAAGCGAAAAATCGTCCGAAACATTCTGCTGGTTCTCCTGGCGCTGGTGGCTCTCTTCTTTCTTGTCGTCGTGCCGTGGTTTATGGTGACCATCATCACCACCAGAAGGTTCCACTTTCACGACCCAAATGACGGCAAGACGCCGCAGTCTTACGGCCTTCAATATCAGTCCATTGAATTCCATTCATCGGACGGCATCTTGCTGAAGGGCTGGTACGTCCCGGCCGGTCCCGACGCCCGCGGCACCATCATCTACTGCCACGGGCTCAACCGCACGCGCATCGAGATGCTTCCCATGGAGGTTTTCGGCCACAGCCTGGGTTACAACGGCCTGCTCTTTGATTTTCGCCACTCGGGGGAGAGCGGCGGAAAGATCGGGACGCTGGGATACCAGGAGCGGCTTGACGCCATTGCGGCGGTCCATTACGCGCTGGAGCATGAAAAGGCTGCGCGTCCGATGGTCCTGTGGGGCGTTTCGATGGGCGCAGCAGCATCCCTGATGGCCGCCTCGGACTCGCCGGAAGTCGACGCGGTGATCTCTGACAGCTCGTTCCTTTCCTTCCGGCGCACCATCGTGCATCACGCCCGCATGTTTTTCCATCTGCCCGCTTTTCCGATTGTGGATGAAGCCATTTACTGGGCCGCCTGGCGCGGCGGCTTCTGGCCTTCGGAGTTTGACCTCAGGAAGGCGGTCGATCGCATCAACCCGCGGCCGATCCTTTTCATCGCCGTCGAGGGCGACCGGCGCATCACGCCTGCGGTGGCGCGTGAGCTCTATTCTCATTCAACCAGCCCGAAGAAAGCGATCCTGGTGGTTCCCGGCCACCGCCACGGAGAGGGATTTACCTCCGGACACGAGCTTTATGAGCAGGCGGTGGAGAAATTTCTCTCCAGCCTGTCCCATTGATTTCTCGCGGCCGCTTTCAGAAATTCGGGGTTAGAATGTCCGCACCGAGGTTTTGCCTGAGGACCCAACAAATCTGCTCCGCACCTGAAGGAGGTTTCCCATGGCCGATGTTGCAGCGCCAAGCCCATCCCGGCTCAGTTACCGTTCCTGGCTGACGGGCCCTTTCGCGTTCATCGCCCTGCTGATCGTTGTTCGATTCGTCCTGGAGATCCTGGGGACGCCGCACCAGCTTACTCAGTATTTTTCCAGCACCGGGGCCATCTATCTGGTGGCCATTTACCTGGGAGCCGTGGCCCCTCTGCGAGGTTTTCGCAGATCATGGGGAATTGTTCTGCCTGGTGTTTTGCTGGCCGCCTGGACACAGGGATGGGTGATTTTGTTCACCCTCATCTCCGGCGGGCTGCACCTGGAAAGGAGCCATTTTGCCGAGCCCCAGGACTGGGATAACCTGGGACACCTGATGCACCACGTTCTCGAGCACATCGTGGAGATTGCCCCCGTTGCCATCGTCGTCCTGGTTCTGATGGCCGCCATGCTGGTGCTCTGGCGCTGGCCGGTTACCGTGGGCCCGGGAGCCGTTCTGGGTGCGCTGGTGGTCATCCGCTTCTGGTCTGAGGCCATGCACATGCCCTCGGTCGTTTCCTCGGCATGGAGCTCGACCGTCGCCTTCCTCCTCTGCGGATTATTCCTCGGTGGTATGGGGAGCCTGACAGGACTTTCGTCACCCCGAAAGCTCCTGGTTCCCGCCCTGGTGCTCGGATGGGCCTGGCGCTTCTGGGTTCTTGTGGCAGTGTTGATGGGCGCGGCCTTTCCTTACATGAAGACGCATTTTTATAGCAGTGCTCAGAGCCATCCCTTGATTTACCTCCTCAGATTCCTGGCCGTGGAAGTCATTGTTGTCGGATTGATTGCCGGGCTGATCGAATGGGGCATTGCTTCCTGGATTGCGGGAGCTTTGCGCCTCCGAAAGCCCGGGTAGGTCCTGTTGAGAGGGCAGGGAACAGGGCCGCCCCAGCCGGCCAGCGATCATTTTCAAGTTAGTTAATGTGAAAAGATCTGCATGCATTTGCTTTCATTCGGGATGCAAACCAGTGCGTCAAGGGGCCCGGTTTTACCAGGCAAACCAGCAGGAATGGACTGATTCTCACCTCGATCTGAGGCCATTTTTGCGCCATTGTTAATAATTAAGACACCTGCCTGACCCGCGCGCCTTATTCTCACCACGGGACTTCCCTCCACAGCTTTCCACATTTTGCGATCCCGGCATCAGTCAAATTACCGTAACCAATTATAAAATAAAGGGTTGTCTTCCATGTGACCCTGCTACCGGAAACGGCGGCCGGGCAGGCCCGGAGCCCATTTTTGCCGGCCTATCTCAAGATAAGAGGTTGCTTTCACGATAGGAGAAATGAGAAGTGGTGCGGATGGGTAAATGTATTTGAGGCCAGGCTTTGGAATCGGGGTTGCTCTGGTGTTGGTTGGAAGGCCGCGAAACAAGACGCGCGCCGGGCATCCATCGAAGGGAGGCCATTAACTATTTAGTTAATGACTCACCTTCCTTTGGCCAGTTTTGCATTAGTCATCTGTGGTCTTGTGCCACCCGGGTATTCTGGTCCATTATGTCCCGAACTACAGCACAAGGTCGGGTAAGGGTTCAAACAGCAGGATCCAGGCAAGGGGTTCAGGGCATTTAGTTTTTGATGCGCTTGACCGACGGTTGCACCGACGCGTTTGCGCCGCGCGATAAGGACAACTGTTGAGGGACAAATGCAGGAGGGGCGGCAAATCATGACGTCGAAATATCAAGCCAGGACTATTCGCTTTGATGATCGGGGAGTCAGCATTCTGATCATCGCCGTTTCAATGATTTTTGTTCTCGGGATGGCGGGGCTCGGTATTGACCTTGCATCGCTTTACGTAGGGCGAAGCCAGGCCCAACGCGCGGCCGATGCAGCGGCCCTCGCTGGCGCCCAGGCTCTGGCCGCCGATGCGTCTTGTGTCAACGGAGGCGGCGGTACCATCAGTTCGGCCTGCGAGGCCGTCGCCAGGCAGGCGGCTGAAGCTGTCGGCAATCAGAACCTGGTGGCTGGAATAGCTCCCGCCATCGGCGACGCTGACATCACCTTTCCTTCCACCAGCGTCAACGATCCGCAAGTCCAGGTCATTGCCTCGAGGGATACGTCCCACAGCAATCCTATGCCGACGTTCTTCGTCAAGATCTTTGGCATCAATACGGCGAACGTTTCCGCCAGGGCCGTGGCGGAAGCCTATTCCTCGAATGGATCAGGCCCGGCGGTTGGTGCGCGATGTGTGAAGCCGTGGCTGGTGCCGAATTGCGATCCCGGGAACACCTCGGGTACACCCAATCCTCTGTGCAGCACGGCTGTAGGAGGATTTGTGATACCGCAGTCCGGTGGTCTTTCGTCCACCCTGGCGCGCGGCGCAGTACAGGCTCCAAACGGACCTATCGGAGAATCTTTTACCTTGAAGCCGGGGTCGCCTGGTGGCGCTGCCGCCCCCGGACAATACTATGCGGCATTCATTCCCACTACCACTCAGTTCCCGACGGAGTGCCCCGCCTGCGCCAGTCAATCCCCGGGAGGCGGGGGAACGGGCAGTGCGGCCGTTTACCGGTCGAACATCGAATGCTGCAACAATACTCCGATTGTGTGCGGGTCCAACTCTATCACGCTTCAATCCACGGCCGGCAACATGGTGGGTCCCACCCAGCAGGGTGTGGACTGCCTCATCCATCAGTCGGGCAGCAACTGGTCCAGCAACTGTGGCCAGGACCGGATGGGGGGCATTTCCAATCCTTGCGCGGGCCCGCCCCCTGCCATCATGACCGACCTCAGCATCACGGCTGGTCCGAATAACCCTTACCTTGCTAGTGGCGCTAATATCTCCTCCCAAAACTCGGACTCCGTCGTTGCCTTGCCCATCTGGGACGGAACACCTCTGCAGTCCGGTCAGAACTCGAATGTGAATATTGTTGGGTTCCTGCAACTTTTTATCCAGTCTGAGGGTTCCCCTCAAGGGACTGTTTACGGGACGGTGATGGGCGTGACCTCATGTGGAAGCGGCGGCGCTGGTTCGAACAGTTCGGGCGGTGGACCCATCGTGGCCTCGGCCGGTTCTTCGGTTCCGGTACGGCTGATTCATGAATAGCCGGTAGATTGCGACCAATAACCTGCCGCAGTGGCGCCTGCTTTCTCCCGGGCTTCCTTGCGGCAGGTTGAACAATGCGGCCCCATTTGGCTGCTCATCCCCCGCCTCCTAAGCATAGGATATTCACCGCAGGGACTCGGCCTTTACATTTGTTGGGTTCGCAAGTCTGGAACCAACTGCGGAAGGTTGCAACTCTTTGACGCTGCATCTTACCACAACAGCTTCAATCCGAACTGGATTTGCCTCGCGCTTGTGGACGTGCTCGTAATGATTCCCGCTGTGGTGGCGGGCGCGCCTGACGGTTGCGTGAAGACGATCAGGTTGGGCGTGTTGAAGTTGGCCCGGTTGAGAACGTTAAAGAATTCCGCGCGCAGCTCAACCCTCACTCTTTCCGTCAAGGCCGTGTCTTTGCGAGCCGAGAGGTCGAAAGTTTCTAGTCCCGGGCCAATCAAAGTGTTTCGCCCGACATTTCCAAAAGTCCCGTTCGCAGGGACGATGAAGGCATTGGGATTGAAGTACCGGTCCGGACCTCCCAGCACCGCCGGTCCCCTAAAGTCAGGATTGAACGACGGCCGGACGGAGTTGCGGGTATCGCCGTTGTTGGAGGGATTAAAACTCATTTGCGGTGTGAAAGGAAATCCTGAGCGTACTGTCACGATAGCGTCCAGGAACCAGCCGCCTGCCAGCCTGTTCTTCCATCCCGCCTGCGCCGTGGGGAACAGGCCCTCCTTTCCAAAGGGAAGCTGATAGCTGCCGCTGATCACCCCAACATTGCGCACGTCAAAGGTGGAGAGACCATAGTCCATGGCCAGGTTTCCGGGGTTCATGGCCAGGCCGGGAGCGTTGGTGGCAGCGCTGGGATTCAACGTATCCCCATTATCCAAACTCTTCGACCAGGTGTAGAGGCCGCGGAACGCCAGCCCTCGGGAAAACCGGTGCTGCACTTCGGTTTGCAGCGCGTTGTATGAACTGACGCCTTCGGAAAACCAGCTCCAGGTATTGGCCAGTTGCGGATTGGCCAGCGGCGCGCCCGGCGGCGTGTAAAGCGTGCCCGCAGGCAGCGTGCCGGGGCAGGGAGCCGCGGGGCAGGTAAACAGGCGCGGCACGTTGGCGTCAAGGCTGACGATCTCATGATACGCGTGCGACCCCACAAAGCTGACGCGCAGGGCAGTATTCCGAGTGAGCGCCTGCTCCACTCCAAGGCTGTAGGCTTCCACCATGGGTGTTTCCAGGCTGGGCTGGACGCCCGCCGGCTCAACCAGCGCCTGCGCGGGCAGGGACGCGCCGGGAACCAGAGGAAAGGAAGAGAGCGGCACGTTTTTCATGTGGAGTGTCGTGTTGAACGGCGCGTTCTGGTCGAGGCGGTAGCTCAAGGCATCCTGAAGATCGGCGTAGAGGCCAAAACCGGCGCGGACCACCGTTCGCCCGTTGCCCAGAGGGTCCCAGGCAAGGCCCACGCGCGGTTCGGGAAGAAATCTGGCGCGGTTGACGGTAAAAACGGAATCGCCGACGCGCGGGTCGGTTTCAATCACTCCCTGTGAATTGAAAACGAAATTTGCGGCGCGGCCCGTGGCCTCATTCCAGCCGTTCGTGAATTCGTCCCGAAATCCCAAGGCAAGCGTCAGGTTGCGCCTGGGCCGCATATTGTCCTGCACGAACCACGCTCCTTCCAGCGACCGCCAGGCCATGGCCGTGGGGGACGGCACTGCGACAAAGGTGGAAACGTTCCCCTGCAGAAAATTCTGCAGGCTCGAAAACGACGCCTGCCCGTACTGCGAAAGAGCCAGCCGGTCATTGGATTGGATCTGCTGAAACCACGCGCCGGCGGTGATCTGGTGGAAGCCTTTATGCACAGCCAGCCGGTCCTCGTAGGTAAAAAGGTTCCGGTTGATGAACAGGTTGCTACCAATGTTGGTTCCTGCCAGGCTGATCTGGGTTGCGGCGTTGGGCGATGCGCCGCCTCCGATGACGATGGCCCCAATGGGCTTGCCCTGGATAAAGCCGGGCAGATCAACGGCCGAGTTCCCTGTGAAAAAATAGGCGGCACGGGAAAACCCAACCCGCGCCACATTCAGCGCCGTGGGTGAAATGACATGGGTTTCTTCCATGCTGGCCACCTGCTCCCGCAAACTTTCGATGTCCCGGCTCAGAGGATTGTTGCTGGGCGTGAAATCATCACTGTCGTCCGCGGTGTAGATCGCGCTCAGGGAGTCTCCTGACGAAAAGTGCCGGTCGAGTCGTGCCGTGCCGAAATTTTCCCGGACGGTCTGCAGAGCGTGGCTGAAAGCCTCCGCGATGCCGCCGCCCAGTTCGGGGCCGTTCGGCTGCGGCCAGAGGGAAAGAAGGGGGGCCGATTCCGGCGCAACTCCGACGTTGATGAGCGTGCCGTCCGGGCCGGGAAGAAAACCCTGCCGCGCCTCGGCGTCCGGCACCAGCGCCACGCTGCTGAGCTGCAGGTGCTGGCGGTAGCCTTCGTAGCTGCCAAAGATGAATGTCTTGTTCTTTTGGATGGGCCCGCCCAGCGCGCCGCCAAACTGGTTCCTCCGGAAAGATGGTTTGGGACCGTGATCAAAAAAGTTTCGCGCGTCGAGAGCGCTGTTTCGCAGAAACTCGAACGCCGTTCCATGCCATTGGTTCGTTCCCGAATCCGTCAGGATGCTCACCTGCGCTCCCGGCCTCTGATCG
>JAJYJL010000070.1 GCA_021789565.1 Acidobacteriota bacterium | reverse complement strand
CTGTTTGGGGTGGAGATCGTCCCGCTCACCGATATCGTTTCGCGCTCCTGCACCTTTTGGACCCTCCCGACTACCACAGGAACGGCATCGTTTGTTTGCTTCTTGTCTCCTTCACCCGTGCATGCACCCAGTGCCATTACCAGCATTGAGTGGCAGAATATGATTGAAATTGCTCTCAGCCTTTTGGTCATTTCCTATCCCCTTTTTTATCGCTTCCTGTGGTGCTTTTATAAGCTGCCTGTCCCTATTTTCATATTTTACGTCAGCGCTCATTTTAGTCAAGCTGATGGAAAAGTGGCTTTTCCAATCCCTGATTTGAATATTTTCAGATATTGAGCCGGCGCTTTTCTGTTCACCCGTGGAAGTCGGCCGCCCGGAAAGAAAGTCACAGAATTTTATTTTCTGGCAGTTGCCTGGCGAAAGTCGTTCCATGTGATGTTACCTCCTTTTCGCCTGCTTGCGGAATTGAGTTGTAACGAAATCCCCGTGGATCGAGTGGATCGATTTAAGTTCGCTGCGGCAGGCGTCGCCGAACGGTTTCAGCGGGTCAGTCCATGGCGAATGGACGAGCGCGCGCATGTCTTCGGATGAGAGGTTGGGCGAGAAGTATTGTTCCGTGATCCACATCATGATGTGTTCCGCCCGCGCGAGAACCTCGTCGGATGCCGAAAGCCGAATGCGGTTGAGCAGCGCGTACGCTGGCAATAACTTTTCAGGACCGTCCAGTGCATGCCCAAACGCGTCAACAATAAGTTTTGAGCACTCGGCGATGAACTCGCCGAAGAGACTTTCGCGCTTGTCGATCTCCGCTCGAATCAACTCGCGCTTATGGAGCGTCTTTTGAGTGATCCAGCCGGTGGCAATCGTTGTGGAGGCGCCGAAGACCGAGCCTACCACGCCGGCCATTACGCTGGCGATTGCAGTATCCATAGCTTACCCCTCCCTCCCCGATGCAAAACGGCAGTTGAAGTGTTTTCAATTCGCGCCACTGTCGGCCCGCCGTAATTGTGAATCAGCGCCGCTTTTACTGTTTTCATCTGATCTTCTCCTTCCACTGTCTTACCGCAGTCAACCTAGTAGTCCTGCTCCTCATAAAAATTACCTCCGATAACCTCTCAGCAATCCTTCAACCAGAGTATGGGCCAGCACGTTGCGGTCGACCCAGGGGAAACTTGTTTTATAGGCAGTCAGCATTGCCAGTCCACACGTTGCTACGGTAAGGACCTGCGTCAGAACATCGATGTCTATTTCTTGAAGATTCCCTGTTACTATGCAATCCTTCACTATGTCTCTGAACACAAAATAGGAATTCCGTGCCATCGATTCCTTTTCCATGAATTCCTCAAGGGTGCCATATGCCTGGGGGCGAGTAATAAAAAGGAATTTATATTCATCAGGATTATTGAATCCGACTTTGATAAGGTTGAGCAGTGCTTGGCGAAGGGACTCGCGTGGATCAGTATGTGCCGTTCTGATATCAGTCAGGTCAGTGAAAAAACGCTCTGCAACCTCTTCACACATTGCGAAAAGCAGATCCTCCTTATCTTTGAAATAAGGATAGATCTTGGTCGGCGAATACTCTATTTTTTCGGCAAGCTTGCGCATGGAGAACTTTTCGTACCCCTCATTTATAAAAAGTTCCCGTGCTGCATCGAGAATCTCCCGAGGAAACTCCCCTTTGTACTTGGCCCTTTTTTCCTTGGCTCTCATCAAAATCTCCTTAGACAGTTCTTGTGATTCCGTCGTGGTTTTCTAAGTTTGCGATAACCATACCGCTACTTATAGTCCTTAGTTGCAGTCTTCTTCCATTCCTATTTCGTTACGTTGTTGATCCGATGCCTGTCTCTCTCCAGCTTTACAGGCACTGCGCCATCATCCTGCCTGGCAGTCTGCTCGCTCGGAGCTAACCTGAATACCTTCTGGCGTCTTATTGCCAGATCGCGGATCACCATGAGCGAAAGCCCGCCCAGCACAAAAGCAACAAACAGCATGCCAAAAGATACATAGGCGGCCATAAGTTGAGAGGTATACTGTTCATAGAGGCCTTTCAGCATCGGCGGAAATACGCCCACGGCGATCAGGGCTATTGCCGGCAATATTGCCGGTTTCCAGCTTGTGGATGATTTTCCCGCCTTCTCATTCTTAATTAGATCCTTTGTCATAGTCCTTACTTCCTTTCTGGGCTGAACCCTTGCATTCTGTATTCCTCTATTGCCAATATCATGCCCGACAAAAAAATCCATATTTTCAATGGGATATGTTAGGACGTAATTCATAAGTGTCATATATCACGGTTTTTATTGTTATATTTGGCAATATGGGCTAGCATGGTGGTATATGACAAAATGCATTTGTAGAGTTTCAGATGAGACAATGAATGGACGAAAATGAATTTTACAGACAGGCAGCGCTTCAGATACTGAGCAGCCTCGACCTTTCAAAAGCAATGGGACGGTGCTTCTCGTACCTCTCTCTTGTGATGCCGGTCGACTGGATGAGTCTTCACCTTTATCAGACTGATCTGGCGTCGGTAAGGACGCTCGTGGTCGCCACAAAAGAGGGAAGTAAGGCGGTAGACATACTTACCCCTATGCCTCCTGTAGCGCGGGAATTCGTTATGACACTCTTTCATACTGGAACAAAAATGTTTCTTCGTTCGAATGCCGATCCCCTGTTTCCTCTCGTATCGGATATTTTCGGTCAGCAGTTTCAAAGAAAACCCGCCAAATCGGTCATTTTGATGCCGCTGATTCTGGAGAATCAGGAAATAGGCTCTCTCGCCATCAGCACGGAGGGAGATACTTCACATACCGAGGAGCATGCACGACTTGTCACACTTTTGAAAGAGCCTTTTGCTATCGCCTTGTCCAATGCGTTAAGGCATGAGGAAGTACTCAAGCTAAAGGACAGGCTTGATGATGATAACCGCCAGCTTCAAGGAGAGGTGAAGCGGCTTTCAGGGGATAGATTTAAGGGCAGTGAAGTGGGAATGAAGGATGTCATGAAGAAGGCGGCGCAGGTTGCCCATCTGAGCAGTCCTGTGCTTTTGCTCGGGGAAACGGGGGTCGGCAAGGAAATAGTTGCCAATGCGATTCATAATCTTTCACTTCGCCGGGAGGGTCCCTTCATCAGGGTCAACTGCGGCGCCATTCCCGATACGCTGGTGGACAGTGAGCTGTTCGGCCACGAAAAGGGGGCGTTCACGGGCGCGGTCGCCCTAAAACGCGGCATTTTCGAACGTTCTGACAAGGGGACCGTTTTTCTGGACGAGATAGGGGAATTGACGCTCCAGGCGCAGGTGAAGATGCTGCGCGTGCTGCAACACAAAGAGTTCGAGAGGGTCGGAGGATCGGGTCCGGTAAAGGTTGATATACGAATCGTGGCTGCAACCCACCGTAACCTTGAAGACATGGTCAGGGAAGGAACCTTCCGTGAAGACCTCTGGTTCAGGCTGAACGTATTTCCTATCGTTATCCCTCCGCTTCGGGAAAGGAAATCTGATATCCCCGCCCTTGTACGTCATTTTGTCGATCGTAAATCAAATGAGCTCGGAATAAAGAAACCTCCACGCCTCTCACCCGGGTCTATTGACCTCCTGATGGAGTACGATTGGCCGGGAAACGTAAGGGAGCTTGAAAACATTGTGGAGCGGGCACTTATCGTAAACAAGGAAGAAGAACCGCTATCCTTCGATAATCTGCTTTCTCGCAGAGAGACTAAGGAAACAATTGTTAGGCCATTAGGGAATGAATCTCTACTTATGGAAGATGCAATGGCCCGCCACATTAAATACGTTCTGGACCTTACGAAAGGCAAAGTCCATGGTAAAGGCGGCGCTGCAGAAGTGCTGGGGATAAACCCAAGCACATTAAGAGCCAGAATGAGAAATCTGGGTATTTCCTTTGGCCGGGGCAGGAGAAGATCTCTATGAAAGAAGCGTGTTTACCAAAAGAAATCACGTGCTTTTGAGCTGCAAAGATATAGAGCACATTAGCTGCTTGCTCCGGTTTTCTGGGTAATAAGTCCCGAAGGAGGAATTCATGATCCGGTTCAGTATCAGCGAAGAACTTTGTACCCAGTGTGGCGAGTGCGCGGCCGATTGTCCGGCCGGTATCATCGTCATGGATGGTTATCCCAAGATTACCGACGAGGAGCGGTGCATCCGCTGCCAGCACTGTCTGGCTGTCTGCCCGACCGGTGCGGTCTCGGTCCTCGGCAAGGACCCCGAGTCCAGCACCAGGTTATCCGGCAATATGATAGACCCCGGTCAGCTGGAAATCCTGATCAAGGGGCGGCGGTCGGTCCGTCGATATACCGGCAAAGAACTGTCGCAATCCCTGATTGATGAACTGCTGGCTGTCGCATGCCATGCTCCCACCGGGGTTAACAGCCAGTCGGTGTTGTTCACCGTTGTCAGGGAGGCCAAGGTCATGGCCGGACTGCGCGAAGAGGTGATGAGCCGCCTTGCCAAACTGAAAGAAGCAGGCAAAATACCGGAAGGGTTCATCGGCCAATATATGGACGCAGCACTCAAGGGCTGGCAAGAGGAAGGTAAGGACATCATTTTCCGTGGCGCTCCTCATTTGCTGATGACTAGTGCCCCCAAAAACTCACCCTGCCCGGTCCAGGATACCCATATCTCCCTGGCTACCTTCCAGCTTATGGCCCACGCTCGTGGGGTTGGAACGGTCTGGGACGGGCTGTTTATGATAGTTCTCTCACTGATGCCGGACCTGTCCGCCCGGCTCGGTATCCCCGATGATCATATGCTCGGTTACGCCATGGCCTTCGGCGAGCCGGCGGTAGAGTATCATCGTACCGTCCAGCGCGGCCCAGCCAGGGTGAATGTGGTCAAATGAAAACGAGACAAGGGAGATAGACTTGTTTACGGACTTGCGGCGCAAGGGCAAAGCGTAATGGGTATGCGCAAAGATCGAGGCTGCCTACAGGGGGAAATAGGAGGGATATGGAGCGGGAGAAGTGACGCTTCTAAACTCTCTATCTGATGGGGAAGTTTACGCCTTCTTCCCTCGTTTTGTCTCCCTTGTGCGACAGAAGCAGGCGCAGATCAAGCTAGAGGCCGAAACGAAGTGCGAAAGTGAGGTGAACGGAAGGAAAAAAGGAGGGTAAAAGAGCAGGCTGATAAACAAGTCAAGCGATTCAACAACGTCCCCTAAAATACTCTTTCATGATCTTTAGTGCCCCCTCCTTTTAAAAGAGGGAGCACTATGGGTTAAAACGCTGTTACTTCACGACGTCGCCGGGACTCAAAAATCCGAGAACCGCGCACACCGCTGCCACGATCAGGTGAGGTCAAAGCGATCCAGGTTCATAACCTTGTTCCAGGCTGCGACAAAGTCACGCACGAACTTTTCTTTTGCGTCATCCTGCGCATAGACCTCGGCCAGGGCGCGCAGCTGTGAGTTGGAGCCAAAGATCAGGTCAACCCGGGTAGCAGTCCATTTGAGCTCGCCTGTTTTGCGGCCGTGCCCTTCGAACGCGTCCCTGGCATCGGATGTGGGTTTCCAGGCAGTGTCCATGTCGAGCAGGTTGACGAAGAAATCGTTAGTCAGGGTACCGGGCCGCTTTGTGAACACGCCATGCCGGGACTGACCTGCATTGGCGCCCAGAACGCGCAGGCCGCCGACAAGCACGGTCATCTCGGGCGCCCCCAGGGTCAGAAGATGTGCCTTGTCCACCAGCATTTCCTCGGCTGACACGGTGAATGCCTTTTCCTGGTAATTGCGGAAACCGTCGGCCTCGGGCTTCAGCACGGCGAACGATTTCACATCAGTCTGGTCCTGTGAGGCGTCCGTGCGGCCGGGCGAGAAGGGAACGTTGACCTTGTGGCCGGCTTTCTTCGCCGCCTGCTCGACCGCAGCACATCCGCCAAGGACGATCAAATCCGCAAGGGAAACCCTCTTCTTGCCTGACTGCGAGCTGTTGAATTTCTTCTGGATACCCTCGAGAGTTGAGAGCACCTTGGCCAGTTGCTTAGGCTGATTGACTTCCCAATCCTTCTGCGGAGCAAGGCGAATGCGCGCACCGTTTGCACCGCCGCGCTTGTCGGAACCACGGAACGTGGATGCCGACGCCCAGGCGGTTGAGACCAGCTGGGAGATCGACAGCTTAGAAGCAAGAATCTTGTCCTTAAGGGCGGCGATATCCTTAACGCCGATCAGCTTATGATCGACCGCGGGCAATGGGTCTTGCCAGAGCAGTTCCTCTGCCGGGACTTCAGGGCCGAGGTAGCGGACCTTGGGGCCCATGTCGCGGTGGGTCAGTTTGAACCAGGCGCGGGCGAAAGCGTCGGCAAAGGCCTGCGGGTCTTTGTGGAAGCGGCGCGCAATGGGCTCATAGATCGGGTCAAAGCGCAGCGACAGGTCGGCCGTGGTCATCATAGGCCGATGCTTCTTCGACTGGTCATGGGCGTCCGGAATCATGTGTTCCGGCTTCACGTCCCTGGCCTGCCACTGATGAGCGCCGGCCGGGCTCTTGGTTAGTTCCCACTCGTAACCGAACAGCATGTCAAAGTAGCCCATGTCCCATTTTGTGGGGTTGGGCTTCCATGCACCCTCGATCCCGCTGGTAGTGGTGTGCATGCCCTTGCCGGTGCCAAAGCTGTTCTTCCAGCCCAGGCCCATTTCTTCCAAAGGGGCGGCCTCAGGCTCGGGGCCCACCAGCTTCGGGTCGCCCGCGCCGTGTGCCTTGCCGAAGGTATGGCCGCCGGCGGTGAGCGCGACAGTTTCTTCGTCGTTCATGCCCATGCGGGCGAAGGTCTCACGCACATCGCGGCCCGAAGCCACAGAGTCGGGATTGCCGTTGGGACCTTCGGGGTTCACATAGATCAGACCCATCTGCACAGCGGCCAGCGGGTTCTCCAGCTTGCGGTCACCGCTGTAGCGCTTGTCTCCCAGCCACTTCTCCTCAGAACCCCAGTAGATGTCTTCCTCAGGCTGCCAGATGTCCACGCGACCACCGCCGAAACCGAAGGTTTTGAAGCCCATGGACTCCAGCGCTACGTTGCCGGTCAGGATCATCAGGTCGGCCCATGAGATCTTGTTGCCATATTTTCTTTTGATCGGCCAGAGCAGGCGGCGCGCCTTGTCCAGGTTGCCATTGTCGGGCCAGCTGTTGACCGGCGCAAAACGCTGGTTGCCGGTACCGCCGCCGCCACGTCCGTCACCGGTCCTGTAAGTGCCTGCGCTGTGCCAGGCCATGCGGATGAACAGGCCGCCGTAGTGGCCCCAGTCGGCCGGCCACCAGTCCTGCGATTTGGTCATCAGCGCGGACAGGTCCTTCTTCAGGGCGGCAAAGTTCAGCTTCTTGAATTCCTTGGCGTAGTTGAAATCAAGGCCCATCGGATTGGACTTGGAGGAATGCTGGTGCAGGATGCCGAGGTTCAGCTGGTTCGGCCACCAGTCGCGATTCGATCTGCCTCTGCCGGCAGTTGTTCTCCCTGCTTTGCCGGTTATCGGGCACTTGCTGTCTTCATTCATAATATTTACTCCTTTCTGTATGTGAACTGTTGAACCCTGAATTTACAGTTCGCTGACCAGTCCATTTTTCGATGAGATAGATATTCGAACAAAACAAAAAAATTGACGGTCCGTCAGGCCTGCAGAATTCCTGCAGATATTATCTTCATTGTATATCCGATCGGGGTCATTTCAAAATTTAGGCAAGCTGATCATCACCGGGGTAAATCGATCCTTTCTGAATAATCAGTCCCGAAGGAGGAATGTATGATCCGGTATCCCCGATGATCATATGGTTGGTTACGCCATGGTCTTTGGCGAGCCGGCGGTAGATTATCATCGTACCGTCCAGCGCGGCCCAGCCAGGGTGAATGTGGTCAAATGAAAACGAGACAAGGGAGATAGACTTGGTTATGGACTTGTGGAGCAATGGCAAAGCGTAAAAGGTATGTATGTCAATAAGAAAGTCTGTCCCCATTTGAATGCCCCAAACAGTTCCCCTCGGGTTTGCCCTGTCTCGAAAGGATAGTTTTTCACAGTACTTAACAAGAATGATGATCATGAGAATTCTGCAGGGTATAAGTGAAAATCGTCAACAGAGCGGGACATCGCTTTCCTAGCGGACTAAGTCAACGTAGCAAACGACGTCCCCAAAGTTGTCACACGGCTTCGATCACGCCGAACCTATATTCGACAGAATTTTTTTTAGACAGCGTGTCAAATTACCTCTAAGCTCATGTTCCCAGAATCGAATTACCTTAAAGCCCTTATTGCGCAAGGCTTTTGTGTTTTTTCTGTCCCGGCTTCTGGTCCCCTCTATTTTAGCTTTCCAGAATGCCTTATTCGTTCTGGGTATGTGGCCACACTTGGGACACCCGTGCCAAAAACAGCCATCGACAAAAATGATTATCTTCTCTTTTGGGAATAAAAAATCAGGTGCGCCATCAACACCGCAGGGGCGAATCTGCCATCCGATGAGACCCAAACGAACGAATTCCATTCTCAGCCGCAGTTCAGTAGATTTGTTGTCGAACCCCTTCACCGCTTTCATTGCTCGCGAACGTTGCGGTGAAACTAATGTAAATTTCCCTTTAGGTAAATGTATACGAAGAGCTCTTTCCACTTCTAACTGCTTCTCAAATCATCGCGTAAAGGAACTCGCCTTCATGCTTAATCCAGTATGCACTTACTGCGGCGGACGGGTCATTGTTGCGAATACCCTTCGTGTAATCAGGGTGATAGATAGTGGGTTGAGGATAGTGAACAGAGGAATCATTCTGGAGTGCATACAGACACATCGCGGCGGAGGTCGGTTTTGGCCCAAAGGGTGCGAACGCCACAGTTTTCGGTGAGTTACCGGCTAGCGAACAAATACGGTCGAAAGCCGAAGACATATTGAGTGTCTCTACACGATGCTTCTTGAATCGAGCATCAGAATGCCCTCGTTCGAGATTTGAGATCGACTGCCACGTTCTTCGGAGAACAGCAAGTGACGCAGGAAAGGGTATGAGCACGTTCATTTTCTCATCTGGATTATCCCCAACGTAGTCTCTTAAACTTTCGACCATAAACCCGATACTTACGATCCACAACTCTGGTTTGGACCTCGGTCCTCCAAACCCCGGCAGAACCCGCCAAGGCTCTATGTCTTCGTAGAGAGCCTCATTCGTGTAGCTTTCGGGAGAGGTATAGGTAATAAGAAGATTTTTAACGCTACTGCTTGCTACTAAAGTGCGAAGCATTGGAAAGAAAAACCTTTTTGGCAAAGACGTGATATCGAGGACTACTGAGATGCTTGCAGCTTCGGCTTCTCGCGCAAGAGCATCTATTCGAAACCATTCAGCCATCAGGTCAATATGACGAATATTTTCCAAATTGCCACCATGTTTTAAATATTCTGCTTGTCGTGTATCCAGAGCGTTTCGCGTTCGATCCCTGTATTTTTCTGAGTCAACATCCTGGATCTGACTCAACAATTCGCCAGAGATCACTCCTTGGTCTCTCATGTGAGCCCAACAACACAGAGATCGCTTTTCAGTTCCTATAGCGCCAATGAAATGCCACTTTTTGGAACTGCTAAGCGATAGAGCCCAATCTATCGGTCCCCAAGGACGGTATTTCACGATTTGTTCCCGTCAAAATCAGGGAAAAGCGGGAGATTCTGGTCGGGCTCAGAAAGTAAGTTGCGCGCCCTTGGTAGAGTTACTTGCGCCTTATTAAGAAGGTCGAACAATTCCTCGATTCTCCAGTAGTAAGGCTCCTTTGTCTTTGCTTCAGGAAGCTGAAAGCGTGGACAGAGGATTGGATTCAGATAAAGCTTTATTCGTCGCCCCCCCGATTTTGTTTTTGACGAGTGCTCGGTCTCAAACAGAACACCATAACCCACGGCTTCGCGGATAAAATTTCGTAAATCATTTACGCTATCCGCCTCAGAATTGAATTCAGATAATGAAATCGAAATTCCATTGCCACCAGGGTATGCCATCCTCATATCGCGCATCATTTCATCATTTAACCTGGTCCCAAGTCGCTCAACAAAACTTTTCCGAGCATTCCCGCCAGGCTCTTCCGGTAACTTGTTAAACCATTCATTGCTAGCAAAAAGGATTCCCGCTGCTTGGATATTATGATCTATCGTTCCGCCGCTTAAGAGATCAGTCCTTTTATTTGGTGGTAGGCTGGATTCGTTCTTAAGAAACCCATCCCAGACTCGGTGACATATATGGAGAAATACCGTGATATTTCCGCCGCTAAGAGAACGAATATCGTCGTAACCCCACCACATGAATCGCTGCTGACAACGCGTCATCAATTGAAGAACTGCTTGATCGAGGCGTTCCTTACGCCACCACTTTCGAGTTTGCCATGGCGCATTTGGCGGAGGAGGCGATTCGCGATGCTGCCGTTTCGATCGTGCACCCCCGGTTTGTCTGCCCCATGCAGCAGCCAGTACCGCATCCAGCATCCCTTCGTGCCCTGATCGATATAGCTTACGGAGAAATGTGCGCCATTCGTCCGACCACTGGCCACCGTCCCCCGCAGAATCAAGCCCCAATGCTCGATCAATCTGACTTTCATCAGGATTGCGGTTTAATTGAGCGATTCTCTCTTGTGCAACAGGATGTTTGCCGAATATCGACTTGGCAAGTTCCGGCTTTGGGTTAGTGACTTCGGCACGAAAATAATAAGCGACTCGCTTTCGAAAAGCGTCAACAGAAAATCTTTCGAAGATGGAATTCTTTGTTTCTCCTAACGCAAAAAGCTCTTCGTCCATATCAATTAGATGGTAGTCGCGTCGATTCTCCAGCCGAGCTTCGCTGCCCCATATTCCCAAGAATTCCGGATTGTTCCACCCGTATCGTCGAGTGCCAGCCCGATAATGGACCCTTGCATCTCGAACCGCAAAAGCACGATTAAGCATCTTCCGAAAGGACAACAACAGGCGACGTTGCCGTTCCGTAAATGCGCGATGCATCTCCTCGATTTGATCAACGCGAATGAGAACAGGGACTTTGTCTTTTATTATTCCACTCTGTCTGAGACACTCAGCAGTCCTCGCAATTGGCTCCCCGATGTTCGTCTTACTGTGACTGATCGTATTTGGCGGATATTTTTCCGCAAGATTACCATTCACCCAGCGACGATAGAACTCTATCCGTTCGCCGATGCGCCTTTTTAACTCCTCTATCCTATCGACTCCTTTAAAAGCTCCAAACCAACAATCCTGTTTTATCATAGCTGCTACAAAATCATTAATGGGTGCTAGATCTACGATTGAATCGAAGATAGCCGGATTATTCCCAATGGTTTCGACTGATGTGATAAGATCCTCCACTACCCAATAGTTGAAAAAGTCTGCAAAATAGAAAGGCATTTCGCGTTCATCGGTTTCGTCGCCGCGGTGTAATGTAACCTGAACTATATCGGTGATACGACTCCGAGTAAGATTCACGCCGGCAGATACGAAATTTCGCATTTGCCTATTAACGGGAAATTCTCTACCCAGATTCCAGTAAGCAATTCGGGTTTGCGGACGCAAAAGACTCAAAATCATTGTCTTCCCACACCCTTGCGCACCGCTGAGGACAACGTTTCCGCCCTGAAAGACCGGATGTATGGCGGTTTGTAACACTTCGGCACTAAACAATTCTACATAAGTGGAATCTGTCTGCGTATCATCGGAAAAGTAGAGTTGTTGAAATGGATTAATTGTAATATTCATATCAGTCTCGATATACCCGGGGGAAAAGAGGCTCCCAGTTACCAGCCTTAGGTTTATTGTGAATGATAGGAAGCGTGTTATCTGGTGTGTTAGAAAAAGTTGCCAGGGAGCATCCAGTATTCTTATACCCAAACGTATCCATCTTGACAGATGCCCGTGGCGCACAACGTTTTGCCAACTCCTCTATTTGTTCAGTTATTGGCCAAGCCTTATGCCCTTGACGCTCCGGGCCTAGCAAATCACAGCGGCTAAGCTGGATCACCGGTCGTACTGCCAAAAGGCCACCCCATTTCCTTTCGACTGCGCGTAATGCTTCAACGCCATTTGGGCAAAGAATTAGCGGAATAAATAAGACTGGCTTGTGCAGGTTTTGTACGGCCCATTCAATGGCATCCAGACACTGCGTACCTGAGCCGACAATATCCTCAAGTAAGACGATCCGGTTAAGTTTCGAAGTGCTCATATAGTGAGTAACATTCCCTGCGAGTGCAAGGTTCGGGGTTCCTGCTTTTTCAGCTAGCATCTGAAGAGTCGCAAATCCGGGACGATGGCCAACACCTTTTAGGTGATTCACCTTGTAGAATTCGTTAATGTCCATGCTATCTGTGATAGGACAGAACCATGTATGGAAATTTATTTCTTCGTACAGTAGCTCGTGCCATGTGTTTCCGTCGTTGCCTTCCAAGCGAACTCCGATTTGAGCAGCGATCCATTGTGTAGCTTCCCTCTCCAGTGCCGTCCGATACAGCGCAACAAAGTCATCATGCGAAAAAAAACTAATATATAGAGCGTATTCAAGAAGGAGCTTCTGCTCCGATTCATCAATAAGGTTACCTATCCACGCAGCTAGCCGCTCCATATAATTGGGATGAAAGTCGGGATGTTCAGCAGGCAAATACACACGCCATTCCTTCAACGAGTGATAATCAAGCTGGTCGAGAATGGTGCTGTAATATGCTGTGCTATCCGGCGTCCCACCACTATGTAAGTCCCATTCCCTGACTTTGGCGCGGAGTTCTTCTAGAGTCATGAGAACCGCCCGAGAAGCCGCCTCGTAATCTCAGCTGCAAACGCACCTAGAGGTGGTGGTACTGCATTGCCTATTAACCGATATTGTCCTTTTTCAGACCCATGAAAAACATATGAATCGTCAAAGCCCTGAATTCGGGCAGCTTCACGAACAGTGAATCCCCTCTGAGCTGATGGGTGTAGAAAATATCTTGGCGACCCAAAGCGAGTATCAACAGTAAAACTTTGTTTATCCCACTCAAGACGTCTAAACTTGCCGTTGAACGTCCCCACCAGATCAACACCGCCTTCTACGCGCCTGAGATATCCTTTTGCAATAAGTGACTCCACAAGTCGATGGAACCGCCGCCCAAGTGCAGCTTCCAGCCTAGTAAATGAAACGGGATCGGCATCACCGTAGTCTCTCTGGCGCTCCTGTCTTCGAAGTCGGCGTAAGAGTTCTAGAACAGTGCGTTCGTTTTCGGTAGTCTGCCCGAAAACTTCTGGAATTTCCCACGTTGGAACTGCCTTGTCACCCCCGCGAACGTTCGATAATTTCTGGCCCGGCTTGATTCGTCTTGCGATTAACCACTCGCGGCTCTCAGGGCGAAGTCGTTGGGGATTGTGATTCTGCT